>JAFTKY010000034.1 GCA_017453005.1 Clostridia bacterium
TACCTCCTCGTTGAGCTTTGTCAGCTCACGGCAAAGCGAAATGCGACGCTCACCGCCAAACGCCTTTTCCATGTCCTCAAGCGTATTTATAAGCTTGTGGGGAGCCTCGTGGAATATCATGGTTCTGTCCTCGTACGCAAGCTTTTCAAGCCTCTCTCGGCGGTCCTTCTTGTCAACGGGCAAAAATCCCTCAAAGCAGAATCTACCCGTGGGAAGTCCCGAAAGCGTGAGGGACAGAATTGCCGCGCACGCGCCGGGGATACTCGTTACGGGTATATTTTTCTCGGCACAGAGAGCGACTATATCCTCGCCGGGGTCGGAAATTGCGGGCGTGCCCGCGTCGGTCACAAGCGCGCAGGACTCACCCGCGAGCAGTCTGTCGCAGATCAGCTGACCGTGTGTCCTCTTGTTATGCTCAAAATACGAGACCAAGGGCTTGTTTATTCCGAGATACTGAAGCAGACGCATGGTGTTGCGCGTGTCCTCGGCGGCGATAAAATCCACCTCGGAGAGCACCTTTATCGCACGCTGCGACAGATCAGCCAGATTGCCGACGGGAGTGGCGACGAGGTAGAGCGTGCCGCCAACTATTTTATTTTTCTCGCCCGACTCTGCGGGGAGGGTGAAATTTGTATCAGTCATTTCAAAAATTCCTTTTTATAATAGCAAATTTACGCGTTGCGGCATAAAATCTAATACAGAGAGTAAACCATAGGGGGTATTATATGGCAATAAAAATATATATCGACCAGGGGCATAATCCCGTGAACCCAAATGCGGGCGCGGAGGGAAACGGACTGCGCGAGCAGGACATAACCTATCGTGTAGGTCAGCTGCTTGCCGACAGACTTGAGCGGAGCGGCAATTACGAGGTCAGGCTATCGCGCCCGACACCCGACACTCAGCTTGGCACGTCCAACGCGTCCAGCCTTCGCGTGCGCGTTCAGGATGCAAATTCCTGGGGCGCGGACTATTTCATAAGTCTGCACACCAATGCCTCGGATAACGCGGCGGCAAACGGGGTTGAGGCGTATGCCTACGCCCGAAATACACCTGCTTTTGCGCTTGGCGAGGATGTAGTTGACGGAATAGTTGACGCCGTCGGTGTGCGTGACAGAGGAATGAAGGTACGCCCGGGGCTTTACGTCCTGAAGCGCACCGCCATGCCCGCCATACTCGTTGAGCTTGGGTTTATCACAAATCCCCGTGAGGCGTCGCTTATGAGCAACTCGCCAAACCTCTATGCCGACGGAATATATAACGGTATAGTTGATTTTACGGGTCTGCGGTGATTACTCCGCAATCATTTTAAGCAGCGTTTCCTCGTCAATTACGCTGACGCCGAGGCTCTGCGCCTTGGTGAGCTTTGAGCCTGCCGCCTCGCCCGCAACGACGTAGGACGTCTTTGAGGACACCGAGCCCGAGACCTTGCCGCCGTTTGCCTTTATCATGGCGGATGCCTCGTCACGCGACATGGTGGGGAGAGTGCCCGTGAGCACAAACGTCAGCCCCTTGAATTTTTCGCCCGTGGGCGCGGCGGTTGCCTCGCACAGCACGCCTGCGTCCTTGAGCTTTTGACAGAGCTCTTTATTTTGCTCGTGCGAGAAGAAATTGACAACGCACTCCGCGGTTATCTGTCCGAAATCGGGGATAGTAACGAGGTCCTCAACAGTCGCGCTCATGCACGCGTCAAGCGTGCGGTATTTTGCGGCAAGAGCCGTTGCCGCGACCTCACCGACGTTGCGGATACCAATAGCACAGAGCAGTCTTTCAAGTCCTGCGGATTTTGAGTTTTCTATTGCATTTATGAGATTTTGAGCGGATTTTTCACCCATTCGCTCAAGCGGGGAGATATCCTCTGCCTTGAGGGAGTAGAGGTCGGCGGCGTCCTTTATAAGCCCCGACGAAATCAGTAGCTCAATTATCTGCGGGCCGAGACCGTCAATATTCATAGCACCCTTGGAGACGAAATGCTCAATGCCTCGCGCGAGCTGTGCGGGGCAGGCGGCGTTTGTGCAGCGTACCGCCGCAGCCTCCTCCGGGTCGTAAAATACGGGCTCACCGCATGAAGGACAGTGCGTGGGCATCATAAACTGACGCTCTGTGCCGTCGCGCATGGACGGAACGGACGAGACTACCTCTGGGATAATGTCACCCGCCTTGCGGACTATGACCTTGTCACCGAGCATGATGTCACGCTCGCGGATAAATTCAAGATTGTGCAGGCTTGCCTTTGAGACTGTAGTTCCCGCAAGTCTGACGGGGGAAAGATTTGCCGTGGGGGTGAGCACTCCCGTGCGTCCGACGGCTATGCTGATGTCAATAAGAGTTGTAACCTTTTCCTCGGGCGGGAACTTGTATGCGACCGCCCATTTTGGCGTGTTCGTGCCCTCGCCGAGCGTTTCTCTGTCGGAGAGCTTGTCCGCCTTTATTACCACGCCGTCAATGTCGTATGCAAGGTCGTCCCGCGCCCTGCCGATGCTGTCTATGTGGGACGTGATATCCTCGTAGCCTGATACTCTGACGCGCATGGGAACGGTGGGGAAGCCAAGAGACGCAAGGCGGTCAAGTATTTCTGTGTGAGAGGTCGCCGCGCGATTGTCGGTATAAAGCTCGCCCTCCTGGAAGTTGAATATGAATATGTCAAGTCCGCGGCTTGCCGCAACGCTCGGGTCAAGCTGACGGAGCGAGCCTGCGGCGGCGTTTCGAGGGTTAGCCATGAGCTGCTGTCCCTCGCGCTCGCGCTTCTCGTTTATTCTGTTGAATACGCTTCGGGGCATGTAGACCTCACCGCGCACAGTGAGATTTAAGGGCTCGGGGAGGGTCATGGGGATAGAGAATATAGTCTTTATATTCTGCGTTACGTCCTCGCCCGTCACACCGTCTCCGCGCGTTGCTCCCTGAACGAAAATACCGTTTTCGTATTTAAGGGACACCGAAAGTCCGTCGATTTTGGGCTCAACTGAATATTCTATTTCGGGCAGAGATGCGCGTACGGAATCACAAAACGCCTTCAGCTCGTCGTAGGAGAAAACGTCCGACAGGGAATCCATACGCACCTTGTGCGTAACCTTCTGAAACTTATCCAGCGGCGCACCGCCTACGCGCTGCGTGGGTGAGTCGGGGCTGAAAAATTCGGGATTTTCCTCCTCAAGACGAAGCAGCTCTGCGTACATCATATCGTATTCGTAGTCCGATATTTCGGGCGCGTCATATACGTAATAAAGCTTTGCGTGGTGGGTAAGCTCGCCCCGCAGCTTTTCTATTTTTTCTTTTATTTGGGATTTGTTTTCCATATAAACTCCTCCATACAATAATACAGTATAATTATACCACATTTTTGCGCCTATTTCAAGCATAAAATAATTGTTTTAAAATTGTACTTGATTTTTTCCCCGCGTGTGATATAATTGTATTGTAATTTTTATTTGAGGAATAAGCTTATGAAGATTCTTATAGCGTACGCGACGAAGAACGGCACGACGCGTGAGTGCGCAGAGCTGCTTGCAAAACAACTGAAAAATCATGAGATAGAGCTTTTGCGTGTTGGCAAGGACGGCGAGGCCGTGCCCGAAATTGACGGGTATGACGTGGTTATTTTCGGCTCAAACGTGAGAATGGCGAAGATTGACCGTGAGTTGTCCGAATATCTGAAGAAAAATGAGGACAAGATAA
>JAFTKY010000035.1 GCA_017453005.1 Clostridia bacterium
ATAGGCTTGAACAAAGTGAAAGCCAGCGACTTGAGTCGCTGGCCGGTAGCTTTGGGCTTTTAGCCCTTGTGCAAACCACCCGTTTGACGGGTGGTTATGATTCGCCTTTGGCGAGTGATATTGCTACGCAGTGATATTCGGCTTACGCCGAGTGATATTCGCTACGCGAGCTTGGGAGGCGAATAGAATATCACTGTGAGGCAGAGCCGAACAATATCACTTCCCGCAAGGGAAATATCACTCTTTGCGAAGCAAAGAATTTCACTCACATATAAAGCAGAAAGAGAGAGACTTACGGAAGTGTTTCCGTATTGCTCTCTCTTCTGTTTTTATTGCCAGTTTTGCATTTGTTTAACAAATGCACAGGTCTTTGCCCATACCCTTATTTTATTTCTCCGATAAGGACATCACCCTATACGCGCAAGGCTTTTTATGTAGTAATTGAATTACTTGTTGAGCTTGTTGTTGATAGCGTTGTTAGCTGCACCACCGAAGCGGCTGTTCCAGGAGTTGAACTGTGCATTTTCCATAACGCATCTGGGAACCATGTAAACGATTGCGTCCATGTTACCCTTATCGTCTACCATCTCGTAAGCGATACCGAAATCAGAGCAAAGGCTGCCCCAGATGATCTCAAGCATCTTAGCATCCTCGGGAGCCTCGGAAACCTTAAGGCCAAGGAGCTTTTCGTAGTAGTACGTAGTAACGCTGTCGCTGAAGTAGGAGAGACACTCGATTACGTCACCAACCATGTCGGCATTGTCGATGTTGTTGCTGGGAACGCAGAGGTATCCTGCCCAGTTAAGAGAACGGTACTGAACCGTGGAGTACTGATCCTTGTCATACATAGGATAGGGAAGAACGCCGAACTTGACCTGAGTGTTCTTGAGGTCGATAAGAGCGTTCGTGCCAATGAGCTGCATGAATGCCTTACCGTCCTGAAGAAGAACCATCTTACGGCCGGGCTGGAATGCCTCGTGCTGCCAGAAGTATGTCTCCTGCATATCATCAATGTCACGGATATCGTTGATTATATCGTTGACCTTATTCTTGATGGTCTTGTTATCCATCCAGGTAATAGCATACTTGCCTGTCTGATCGTTCTTTGTGACGATTGCCTCACCGCTGGACTGAATAAATCCGCAGAAGGGAACCCAAAGCTCACCTGTAAGACCGTAAATGTTAGCGGACTCGCTACCGTTATCAACGAATGCGAGACGTGCAACCTCACTCATTGTCTCGAGCGTCCACTCACCGTTGTTTACGAAATCGTACATGGTGTTGCCGTCAAGAGAGGTGGAGAAGTTGTTGAAGAGGGACTTGTTGAATGCGATAACGTAGGTCTGCGCGAGGTTGAAATCGCTGTAGCCAAGGTAATGATGATCCTTGTATGCTACCTGGTCCATGATGGACTTGTTCCAATAATCCTCGTTTACGCTGATGCTATCAAATTCCTTGAGGTCCTTGAGGGAGCCGCCCGTGATAAGGTCGGGAATTGCATAGTATGCGTGTGTGAGGACGACCTGATACTTAGCGTCGCCTGCCTTGATAGCGTTCTGTACCTCTGTTGCGTATGCCTGGAATGCCGCGGTCTCACCCGAGCCCTCTGCAGGCTTCCATACGAGGTCAACGTTGAGTACGCTCTCAACGTTCTGCTGTCTCTGATAGAGTGCGTCGTTCATACCGTCACCCGTGGTCTTGTCAGCAAAGAAATACTTCTTGGCAAACATATCCTCAACGGAGTACATGGTGAACGTATCGCCGTTGTAGTTTGCGTCCTCGCTGATAGAGGAGGGAGGAGTTATAACTACGCCGTCGGTGCTTCCGCCACCCTCGTTACCCTTGTCGTTATCCTTATCCTTGTCGCAAGCAACAAGAGCGGGAAGCACGAATGCGAGCACGAGTACGAGACACATGATTTTTAACCATTTGTTCATAGTTGTGGTTCCTTTCGAGTTTTTTTGATAAATTCCACGAAAACGGGGAAAAATAGAAACACTTACCCCATTTAAGCAAAATTTTCTAACAATATAATAATACCACGAAAATATATAAAAGTCAAGATGTATTTCTTCGTCTTTTTATACAAAAAAGGAAAACCGAATATCAAGCTTGACATTCGGTTTTTTGTTTATTTTGTTGATTTAGCTGTTTTTGATTATTTACCGTCTGTGCCGTGCTCGGGCGTTTCGGGCTCGGGCGTCTCGCTCGGCTGCAGCTCGATCTCAATCTCGACCTCAACCTCGACCTCCGGTTCGGTCTCGCACGCGTCAACGTCCGAAGCCTCAGCCGCTCCTGCTACCTCTGTTGCAAACACCTTCTTCTTGCTTTTCAGCTCAGCTCTGGTGGGGAATTTCTGCTTATATTCGTCAAGCAAATACAGCTTATCCTTCTTTTTGAGGATGTGTGTGACTATCTTCTTGACTATGTCGTAGAGCACTGCGTACACGGGAACACCGACCAAAAGGCCCGCAAAGCCCCAAAGCCCGCCGAACAGAATGACTGCGAACAGAACGCTGAATACGGATATCTTGATGTTTCCGCCAACGATATGGGGATCGATGATATATCCGTCAATAAATTGCATAACGCAGACGAATATGATGAAATGAATGACCTTTACGGGGTCTGCCGTCAGAATGATAAGCGCGGACGGTATAGCTCCGATGAAGGGACCGAAGATAGGGATAATGTTCGTCACGCCGCAGACGACCGCGATAAGCGGTGCGTACGGCACGCGCATAATGAGCAGGGCGATATAGTAAAGAAAACCGATTATCGTCGAGTCGATGACCTTGCCCTCAAGGAATCCCGAGAACATCTTATCCGCGTATCTGAATTCGTCGATTATTGCGTTTGCGGCGTTTTCCTTGAACAGACACTTTACGAATATCTTGGACTTTTCGGCAAGCACCTTGCGTCCCGCCAAAAGCAAGAAGGAGATAACGAGACCGATAAGTATATCCTTTATGAGGACTACGATATCCATAACGCCTGCTATGAGCTGAGTTCCTATCTGTTCTATCTTTCCGGGCAGCTCTTCCTTGATCCATATATCGAATTTGCCTGACACGCTTCCTATCGCAGACTCAAAGAGCTCCTGTATCTGCGGATGTCCCTCCAGCTTATCATGGACGAAGTCCATAGCCTTTTGCGCGTACACGGGGACGTTTACGAACAGGCTGGATGCAAGGTTTTTAAGGCTGTCAACAAGCGGTCTTGCGATAATGAATATAAGCAACGCAACTGCCGATATCCAGATAACGTACGTGGTTGCAAGGCTGAGCCTTGAGGCTATCTTGCCCGCGCTGTATTCGTCTCTCTTGCCGCTTTTGAGCAGTGCCTTTTTGTATATTCTGTCAAAGAAGTTACACGTGCTCTTCATAATATACGCCAGCACGCCGCCGATAACGAACGGACGAAGTATCAGCATGACCTTTCTCGTCCACGGCTCGGCACTAGTCTCATTTTTAAGCATGAAATAAAAGAGTATTGTAAGAGCAAGCCCGCAGAAAATAATAAGCGAGTAGAATACTATCTTTTTTATTTTGCCCTTTCCCATGTTTTCGGTCTCCTTAGTCTATCCAAATATATAAAGTTATTCTATCACAGAAAAGTCGCCGTGTCAACAATTTTATTGAGGAAAACCCAAAGATTCTCCGCTGAGAAGCCCCTCAAAGCAGACGTCGTCCTCGACCTCCATTCGAACGCCCTCTATGTGAATATAACGCAGGTCGGCAAAGTTGTATTCCGAGAGCGGCTTGTCGAGAGCGTCGTTGGAATGTGCACTGATGAGAGTCTGACCATTGCGGAAGCCCGTTATTATGAGAGTGTGGTAACAATCTCCGCTTGAGTCCGCGAGCTGGACGACGTCTCCCTCAAACACGCCTGACGCATCGACCTCAATGCCGTACGGACCTATACCGCCGTTTCGGGACATGAATTGCGGCGCGCCCGTCATAAAATCGTAGAAATATTCCACGCTCGTCCATGCGGGAGCACGGTTTTCGGGGGTAATGAAATACCAGCCGAAGTCAACTGTGAAATTCATCTGGCAGGTGCCTGCGTAGATGCATTGAGAGACGAAATTCGTGCAATCGCCGCCGCGTCCCGTAAAGTCAATGAAAAGAGGGTTTCGCTTGAGCGCCCAGGTGCGCGCGTACTCAACGGCGCGGGCTCTGTTATATTCCTTATACACCAGCATAAAGTATCTCCGTTCTTGTTTATTTCAATACATTTTATGCGGCAGTCGGCGGGCGTGTGTCATAAAAGCGGGAGGCGGGACATATCATTTACTAAAAATGAGCCGATACGGCGTGTATTAGGAGGATTTTATGGATAAAAACAATGCGTTTTACGAGGAATACGGGGAGGTCGTGCTTCCCGCAAGCGATAAAATCATTACAAGTGAGATGTCGGGAGATTTTTCGCTGCCCGATTATCAGCCCGAGATAAAGAGACTTTTGAGAGTGACGGCGTCCATGCTCCCTCCGTCAAAATATTTCGGCGCGGGCGAGGCGGAGTTCGCGGGAAATATCGACTATTACGTGCTTTACATGGGTAGCGACAACGAGGTCTATTGCGCTCCTTTAACGGGTGAATATAACGTACATATGCCCATTGATAAGGAGGATTACATAGACCTCGGTGACGAGCTTGTGACCGTGGCGCAGATAACCCCCGAGCTTGTCAGCGGCAGAGTGACCTCTCCCAGACATATTACAGTAAAATGCCGACTTAAAACTCACGCAAGAATATACGGTACGGGCAAGGTCATAGGTACTATTACAAAATGTGACGGAAGCATTGAAAAGCTCAAGAGCGAGGTGCAGAATGCCGACGTCATACTCGGCGCGGGTGAGATGCTGACGCTTACCGACGAGATGATACCCGATGCGCGCGACGGAGAATTTCGCGTAGTATGCGCGGACGGCCGCGTGCTTGTAAGCGAAGTCAGTGCAGGCAAGGACGAGGTCATCTGCCGCGGCGAGCTTTATCTTAAAATGATCATGAGCCGCGAGAACGGCACGCTTCCCACCGTGACCGTCAGAAGAATGCCGTTTTCAAGCATAGTTGCCGCCGAGGGTGTGACGCCCGATTCGTCCGCGTACGCAAAGGGAAGCCTTGCGGAGCTGACGTTGACGGTGGACGAGGGAAGAATACTCACGGAGGCGGGAGTGCTTCTTGAGACGGTATGCCAGAAAAACAGACCCGTTGAGTACATTTCCGACATGTATTCCGTCACGAATGAGAGCGAGTGCGTGTACCGTGAGCTTACCGTTCCGAAAGGAATATCGGGCTTTAACCGTAATTTCACCTTCAGCGAAAGCATGACCTTGTCCGAGGCGGGAATAGGCGAGAATATGTCAGTTATGGACGCTTGCGGTGTGGCTGTGCTTGACGAGTTCAGATTTGAGGGCGGAAAATGCAAGATGCTCGGAAAGTGCCGCTTCAACCTTCAGCTCTTTGACGGCTCGGATTACTCGGGAGCGGAGATAGAGATGCCCTTCAAGTATGAATACGATATGCCCGAAGCGGTGGAGGACGCCGAGGTTGAGGCAGAGGCAGGTGTAGTATCCTGCCGAGCACGTGTTGACGGCGAGAGAGTGGGAATTGACGCGGAAATATCTCTCTGCGGCAGAGTGTGGGAGAACATCAAATGCACTGCACTTGAGTCCTACAGGCTCGGCGAGGAGCTTTCCGCACGCTCGGGCGAGATATGCGTATGCTATCCCGCAAAGGGGGATACGCTTTGGGATATTGCCAAAAAATACAACGCGCCCCTGAATGTTGTCTCCGAGGCAAATAAGCTTATGCAGAACGTAAAGGCTGACTCGGTACAGTCCCTCGAAGGTACGGAATATCTTGTGATTTAACTGATAAAATAAACAAATAATTTAAAAATAAATTAAAAATAGACAAAAACCGCCAAAAAACGCCGTTTGTCACAAAAAAACGCTTTCACCTGCTGTTACTTTGCGGGTGAAAGCGTTTAAAAATTTTGAGATAAAATGTTTGTTTTGAGCTCCATGATCTCGAGAGAAAAATGGAGTCTGCCCTGCGATGTCATGCCGAGCGAAGCCGAGGCATCTCTATTCCATAGCGGTCACAAATTCGGAGATTTTTCGACTGCGTTCGCCATGCTCACTTCGCTCAAAATGACAATTAACTCTGCACTCTGCACTCTGCATTCTGCACTCTGCACTCTGCACTTTATCTTTATCCCGAAAACAGTAATATACAAAGCAACAAAAGCAGTTCTCCGTCGGGCGGCTCATCGTCCTCTCCCGACATATAGATGAGCAGCATAATGCCGAGGATAAACAGCTCCTCCGTTCCTATTCCGTGTCCGAACGGAAAGCGCGGAGACGACGAAAGGCTCGGCAGCAGAGAGGAGAATATCGATCCCGACTCCCTCGGGCGGGCGGATACGCGCTCGGCGGTGGCTTCTATCACTGCGGGAAGCTCCTCCGCGCCCTTTGGCTCGTCATTGTTCTCCGGGGGCTTCTGCTCGGGAACTATATCCGTGTAGATATTGCCGCGAAAAGCGTTGCCCGAGTAGTTTTCAGGGACTTTTATCTCCTCACGTTCTCTTGGATTTCTTGAATACATGGCTTTGTAATCCTTTCACAGACTTTTGAGAATGTCGCCAAGCTTTGAGAGCTTCACCATGTAGTCAATAGCCTCCTGACGCTCGCGCTTGAGGTACGGCTTCATGGCGTAAAGCAGGGCAGAGCGGCAGTCGGGTGAGCGATGCGAATTGCCGCCAATCAGCCCCGCGGAGACGGACGGCGGCTCGGCTTTTGCCGCTTCGGGTGACGGTGTAGCCATCGCGGGCGTGCTCGCGCCCGACATACCCTCCATAAGCGGCTTTATCATTGACAAAATTTGCGGGAGCTTTGAAATTATCTCGGGATTTGACAGCAGCGTTGAGAGCATATCTCCTCCCGCCTTTTGCGGCTCGGCGCTCGTTTGTGTCGCGGCGGGTGGTGCTTCGGTGGGAGCTGCCTCCAGAATTTTGCCAAGGAGCGAGAAAAGCTCGGTGGGCGGGGAATTGCTTTGAGTTTCGGCTTGATCAGGCATAAAAACCTCCCGACTGTCAGTTGCCTTGCGAGCCCTTGAAATTTTTGAGCAGCTCTGCGGCGCGTTTGAGGTCATCGTCCGTAGCTATTGCGAGCGCCTGACGTATGCCCGATATCTGCGTGGGAGAAATGTTGAGGCTATTCGTATCCACCCCCGCCTCCGAGGCAAGCCTTTTTATAACCGCGATAAGCTGCTCGTCGTTCAATCGGAGCAGCATATCCACGCTTCTTTTGTCCAGCATCATAAAATTCACTCTGTCCTTTCGCTGAATTTTTGCGGCGAAAATGAGATCTGCGCCTCATTTTTTCTCGCAAATGGTATCGCACCCTTGCAAATAATACTTGCCATGCAGTGCTTTTCACTCACATTTTATGACAAAAATAAAAAAAGTGTGCCGCTCGGTATAGACAAAACGGCACAAAAATGTTATAATAATTGGGAGAAATTTGCGCGGAGGGAGGACTGTTTATGCGTTTTTTGATATTTTCGGACTCACACGGACACCCCGAGTGCATAAACGAGGCGCTTGCCCGCGCGGGACACTTTGACGGCGTCATTTTCCTCGGTGACGGACTTCGCGACCTTCCTTATTGCGACATTCCGCCCGAAAAGCTGTATAGCGTAAAGGGAAATTGCGATCTGTTCTATTTTGGTGAGGAGGGCTCGCCTGAGCAAAGGCTTCTCATTCTTGAAAACAAAAGGATATTCATAACCCACGGACACCGCTACGGCGTAAAGTCAAGCCTTGACAGTCTTATTTACGCGGCGGCGGAGAGGGATGCGGATATTGTGCTTTTCGGTCACACTCACGAGATGCTTGAGCGCAGGCTCACGCCCGACAAATATCCAAGCCTGTCAAAGCCCTTGTACGTGTTCAATCCGGGGGCGATAAGCGGATACAAGTCCTCGTTTGGCTGTCTTGATATAACCCTGCGCGGCGAGATAATGCTCTCGCATGGCGAATTGTAAGGGCAATAAAAAAGAAAAAACCGTCGGGAGACCCAACGGCTTTAACCGTAAAATTTTATTCTGCAGCCGCCTGCTCGTACTCGTCAGCGTGCTCAAGCGCGTACTCGTATGCGGAAATTACCGCAGACTCAAGAGTTGCTCTGAACTGTGCGTTTATGGGGTGAGCTATGTCGCGGTAAGTATCGTCGGGGTTCTTGCGGCTGGGCATAACGATAAAGAACTTGTCTCTGGCGTTTATGACCTTGATGTCGTGTACTGCGAGCTGTGCGTCGAAAGTTACCGAAGCTATGGCTTTCATGGGGCCGTCGTTGAAAAGCTTTCTGATTTTTACGTCTGTGATCTGCATTTAAATTTCCTCCGTTGCATTTTATGTGAATTTTTTACTTTGCCATTTAATGGTATACCCATATTATAGTTGCCTTGTGTGATAACTAATCAACAGAATTTGGATTTTTTTGTGAACATACAAGGGAGTTTTAAGACTAATTTTGAAAAAATACCGTCTTTTTGTCTATGCTTGTCAAAAAAGGAGTGATGATATGTCTACACCGAATACGCATCTGGGATATTACGCTATAAACGATATAATGAAACGTGCAGAGGGGAAGAACGTCCACTTCGTCGGCGCGGGAGGAATTATGATGTCCTCGCTTGCCCTCCTTACCAAAAAGCTTGGATATGACGTGACGGGCTCGGACAGAAGCGACGGCGCGCTTATAAAAAAGCTCAAGGACGCGGGCATCCTAATAAGCCATACCCACAGCGAGGATAATATAAAGGATAACTGCGCGGCACTGATATATACCGTGGCGATATCCGAGGATAACCCCGAATACGTCAAGGCAAATCGCGAGGGAATTCCCTGTATTTCTCGCGCGGACTATCTCGGATATATCATGACGGGATACAAGCAGCGAGTGGGTGTTGCGGGTATGCACGGAAAGAGCAGCTGCACGTCCATGTGCGCCGAGATCTTTATCGGCTACGGCAACAGAACGGGTAACCGCCCGACTATAATCTCGGGCGCTGAATACGCGGCTATGGACGGCGCGTATTACATAGGTGACAAGGAGAATTTTCTCTTTGAGGCGTGCGAGTATATGGACAGCTTCCTTGACTTTAACCCCACGGTTGCGGTGCTTCTCAACGCCGACCTTGAGCACGTGGATTACTTTAAAAGTCTTGAGCAGATAATTGAATCCTTTGGAAAATACGCGTCACTCACGGGCGAGGACGGATACGCCGTCGTTTGTGCGGACGATAAAAACATAATGAAGTCTGTGGAAAATTACAAGGGACACCTCGTAACCTTTGGAATTGACGCGGACGCGGACTTTACGGCGAAAAATATTACGCGCTCTTGCGGCGCGCAGGAGTTTGACGTTTATAAAAACGGGGAATTCCTTATGCATATCAGGCTTCCCGCATACGGCAAGCATAACGTACAGAATGCGCTTGCGGCGTTTGCGGCGGCGTATATCTGCCATATTCCCGTCTCGGATATCGCGCTGGGACTTGCGTCGTATACGGGCGCAAAGCGCAGAATGGAGAGCAGGGGAGTGTTGAACGGCGCGTGTGTTTACGACGATTACGGTCATCATCCCACAGAGGTCGCGGCAACACTATCGGGCGCAAAGGAGTTTTGCGAGGGCAGACTTATCTGTGCCTTCCAGCCCCACACGTACAGCCGCACGCTTGCCCTGATTGATGATTTTGAGGACGCGTTTGAGAGTGCGGACCTTGTCATTTTCGCGGACATTTACGCCGCGAGAGAGCAAAACACACAAAATATCTCCTCAAAAATGATAGCCGACAGACTTGGCGGCAAGGGCGTTTACGCAGGTGACTTTGACAGCGTAGCGCAGCAGATAAAAGCCAACGCCAAGCCGGGTGACACGGTTATCGTCATGGGCGCGGGAGATATTTATAAGGTGTTTGATAGGTTGGAATTGGAATAAAAAAGCAGCCTTCCCTCACAAGGGAAGGCTTGTATATTACCTGTGGGGTGCCGAATAGAAAGTTATCTCGAGCTTGTCGAGAGATCCCCGAGCTTTTGACCGCAATATTTCGTAGATCCCTCCACTGCGGTCGGAATGACAGTCGTATAGTCATTCACCTGTTATTTTTGGATGGATACGTAGCCGTCTATTGACACCGTTGCCAAAACATGCTATAATAACAACAGAATAAGGTATAGCCGAAGAGAGCCGAACCAATACGCCTTGCGGCGAGTAATTTTAGCGTCTTTCGCCAAACCTCGCCTTGCAAGATGAGTATATTGCTTCGACTCGCTTTGACAAAATCCATCTAAAATTACAACGTCGCAGGGTGCCTTGCAGTTTTGCGCGGACAAACGGTTAGGAGCAGCAAGAAAAAAGCATGAAGCAATATATGATATTGCAAATGCTTTTGACACAGCGGGTACAATCGTTTGCCGAGCAAAACCGTATGAGTTCGGCTCTCTTCGGCTATAAGTCAGTCCGACAACCACGTTGCCGAGGTCATTGACTTGACAATACGCATAGGTCGGCGAGGGCTGTACCTATGCGATTTTTTCATTAAAATGTTTGAGGGGGAGCCGTCAATGAGAAAACACGATAGATGCCCATGGTGCGGACGAAGGGTGGAGATACCGTCCAACCCATTCAGAAAAACAGTGTGCCAATGGTGCGGTAAAGAATATTACACATATTTCAAATACATATTTGGCGTTGTTCTTTGCACGCCGTTGTTGATACTTATCAAACCGAGTAGTCATTCACTAAGGTTGGCTGTTATAACAGTTGTGGCGTTAGCATTTGTCATTCTTATCCCCATGGCTCGCAACGGCAGAATGAAATTGATGCGTAAATCTCCGTCGGACGCCGTAACGGATATACCGCAAATATACGTTGCGAATATTTCCTTTAGCGGCGAAACATTTTCCCGTATAAGGACAGACGATATTTTGTTAACGTCACCGAATTTTGACGAGGATAGCGAGCACTCTCCCGCGCCTATACGTGTCGTTATGGCAAAGGGGAAAGTTATCCATTTCTATTTTCTTTACAACAATGAGCATACCGAAAAATTGGTATCTCAAGGAAGCTTTGACGTTTGGCGTGGCGTGGGAGATAGCAAATCGAATGATGTGATATGCACACTGGAGGTTGTTGAGGGCAAGCAGAGTGCGGCTTGGAGCGAGCTCCCTTTTAAAAATTACGGATTTCGCGATATTGATGAGAGCAGAGTAATCAATATTGATGATGAAGGTATATCGTTTTATGACGAGAGCGGCGAAAAGCAGATCATCAGATACTCTGACTGTGTTTCGGACGAGAAATCCAAGATGTCAAATTGTATCGGAGAGTGCATGACTATATCTGAGCTTATGTGCGGAGTTGTGATACATACTCCCGATGTATGGACAAGAATTATCTTTTCCGAGAAAAACAGAGCGGAAGCAATATCTACCCCCAATGAAGAAAACCGTTATTCACGCCGTGATGCTTTTGTGCGTGAAATAGAAAAATACGGGTATAGAATACTTGGAGAATAGTTTTATAATCACTATTTTCCGCCGCATCATATTATTTTTTATTTCCGCGTGACCAAATTGGTTTTTTTGTGAGTTATACGGTAGAGGGATAATACAACAGCTTTTGTTACAAAGAATAGGAGGGCGGCATGAAAAAATATTTACTTGCACTATTGACAGGTTTGGTAATTGCGGTTATATTATGCGGATGTGACACCTCACAGACCGATACTCCTACGGATATACCTACCGAGGCTCCTACGCGTGCGCCTTTTGAAATGCCTTCGCGCTGTCTTGATGCCACTGCGCCGACTGAAGTGGAGGTAGAGATATCCGATAGCGATTGGGGAAAAATTTTGTCTGTATTAAACGGTGCTGAATGGATGTACGAAAGCGATCCGCTTGCCTACACCGAGCTAAAAGGGGATTTTGTCTTTGAGTTTGACAGCGGAGCAGAGGTATTGTACGAGGTAAATAGCGGCAGAATGTATGACCGTGACAATAGTTGTTATTTCTATCTGTCTGACAAGGACAAGACGTTTGTTGATGAGGTGTTGACTGTATTGTCAGGAACGTTTGAATTATTGCCGGATGCCGCTACAGATATAACGCATATAAAGGTGTATCATTTTGCTCAGACAATGTATATAAAGGACGACGAATTGATATCCGACATATACGATATAGTTAAATCACTTAACGGAAAATATTCCGGAAGTTCAATGGGGTATTATGGCGTTGAATACGGCGTAGGGTTTTATGATGGTTATTATTATCACTTTCAGTTGTGGGACGATACAAGATATACCATTGGAAACGGTGGAGCCGGCAGATATCCGGATTTTTACAAAATAGAGGATGATTCACTCTCTCGTCTTTCGGAAATTTTGGAGGAACGGTTTTTGAAATTGGAGAATGCAATCGTGTCATGTACTGTGCCGGATCCCGATTATCCAGAATGGAGGATGAACATAGACATCTCGGATGCTGACGCAGAGCGAATACTGACTATGTTAAATGGAGCAGCACAA
>JAFTKY010000036.1 GCA_017453005.1 Clostridia bacterium
GCTTGTGTCGCGCGTGTACGTAGCCGCGGGAATGATCACGGACGCGTCCGTGGTGGCGGGATACGTGAGCAGACCGCTCTGCTCGTCATAGGTGTAATTTCCGCTCTGAAGCACGCCGTCAACGTAGACCGAGATATTCGTGGGAGCGGGGGAGAAGACGTCGGTAAGCTGAACGCTTGTCGCGGCGACGTTGCCGTAGTTGTAGATGCTTATAGTATAGGTTATCTGTTCGCCGCAGATAACGGGGTCGGGGGACATCTGCTTTATAAGACGCACGTCTGCCGCCGCGAGAACGGAGATGGTGTTGGTATCCTCACCGAATTCGCAGAGACCGTCTGCGTCGGCAACTGCTCTGTTCGTGATGCTGCCGAAATCAACCGAGAGAGGTGCATATTCGTTTACCTCTACGATGTAAACTATCATCGCGTTTGAGTCCCCGGGGAGAGAGGGAATAGTGAACACAAGCTCGCCCGTACCGACCACCTCTACTCCAAGCTGGGGCGAGAGGACACCGTTGACGTAAAGCTGTGCGGGACCTACGTAGGTCAGAGGGGTAACGGGCAGGGTCATTCCGGGAGGAGTAAATCTGCCGAGGTCATCTGTGACGGTCACGCCCTCAATGGCGGTGTTGCCCGTGTTTTCAAGCGTTATTATATACGTAAGCTCGTCGCCTGCCGAATAGGAGGTGTTCAGCGAGTTTTTGCTTACGCTGAGAGGACCCTGCAGCGTCGTGCTTGCAAGGTTTGATGCCGCAGACGCGCCTGTTACGTTGCCGTAATTAAAGGTTATCTGCGCGCGGTTTTCTATATTTTGAGCCATGATAAATACCTTTCTGTATACTTTATGGGGAGCACTGCCTGCGCGGCACTCTCCATTATCATTTTATGTCGAAAGGTGGGAATTTGTGAGAAAAAAGGGCGGTGCATGGCGCACCGCCCGTTGTTGTATAAAATTGGTGTCCGATTTCCGTAGGGGCTGGCGCCCACGACAGCCCGTAAATAATCGGTATAAGATTGCAAACGGGACGTCGGACTAATTTGATTGCGCGTCTCCCTACAGCAGAGTGATAGATATGGGCGATATAATCGTAGGTGGTAACACCTCATCCGTCAGCAAGGCTGACACGCACTAGCGAAGTCTGTGCATTTCCCCTTGAGGGGGAGGCTATTTTATCTCCACCGCGTCACCGAGTGCCAAAGAGAGAATATAGGTGCGCTCGGGCTTTTTGCCGAAGATCTTTTCTATCGCGTAGGAATACTGGTCAAGCTGGGGTTTGTGAGCCTCGGTCATGCGAGATCGCAAAAGCTCGGGGTTTTGGCGCTCCTCCTCGGTGATCTTGTCGGTCTTATAGTCGCAAAGATATATCGAGCCGTCGCGGTTTTCAATAAGCAGGTCTACCGAGCCCTGAACGAATATCTTGCGGTCGGACGCAAGTCTTGCAAGCTCCTCGTTCTCTGTAAAGTCAGACGCGTCGCGGAACATACCGAACTTGAACTCACGGCGCACGTTTTCGGCGCTTAGCAATATCTCAAAGAAGTCGCTCTCAAAGAATTTATCAAGCTGATCGACGTTGAGTATATCGGCGGTGCGCTGTGAGATAAAGTCTTCTTTTCGCAAGCGGTCTATCTCAAGGCTTACGCCGTTTTCCTTGACGCTGTTATAGTCGCAGAACTGAAGGAATGCGTGCATTGCCGTGCCTCTCTCTGCGGCGGTGGGCTTTTTGTTGACGTCTATAAGACTGTCAAACGTAACCGACTGTGAGCGCATATTCTCAAGCCTCTTTCTAATAAGCTCCTTGCTGTCCGCACGCTTATCGTCCTTGGTTATCTCATCGTCCGACTGCATTGCGTTGTCGGATACACTCGGGAATACGCTCTCGTCAAGCAGGAATTTCGCGACCTTTGACGCCGCCAGCTTTGACGGAATGGACGAAAGACGTACCTCGTCGGGGTCAAGAGAGGGAGGACAAGCCATAATAGACGCATATTCCTGCACCCTGGAAGGAGATTTTTCCTCACTCTCGGACGGCGTCTCGTTATCAATCGGGTCGGTCAGCGGCGTGTTTCCGAGTACCGGGTGGAGGGTTACGTTATACGTGGACTTATTATGTCCGTCGATAAACATAGCACCTATGACCCAGCTCATAAGGGATGCCTGCGATTTCGTGGATGCGTTTGATATTCCGTAGAGATTGTATTTACCAAAGAATGATTTGAAGGTTGAATTCCCGGAGATAGTGCCCGTCACGAACAGTCTGTCCTCGGCACGCGTCAGCGCAACGTAGAGCGTTCGCATCTCCTCCTCAAGAGACCTGCTCTCAATATCAAGCTTTACGGTCTCGTGTATAATACTGTCCAGCTTACGCGTGTTTATCTCACCCTCCTCGCGTGCGGGAATATGCATTCCGACGCAGAGGTCCTTGTCGTAGATGATGGAATCGTCAAGCTCCTGTATATCAAAGACGCGTCCGCAGTCAAAGAGGAAGCAGGTGCTGTACTGAAGTCCCTTGGAGGAGTGCATGGTCACGATATTTACGCAATCGTCAACGCGCTGTACCTCGCCCGAGATAGAGCCGTTCTCAACTATGTTTTCAAAGTATCTTACAAAGCCGCAAAGTCCGCTCCACGAGGTTTTTGTGTACTTGCAGGCGGAATCGTAAACGAATCTGAACGCCTCTCCCTCGCAGAATGCGGAGAAATACTCGTCTGCCGACAGCGCTCGCAAAAGCTTGTCCGCCGAGAGCTTGATCGCAAGCTCGCGAAGCTCGGTAAGTCTCTTTGCCACGGCGCGACATTTTGCCGCAAGCATGGTATCAAGCGGATCTCCCTCGCCGTCTGCTCCGTATTCGCATATCGAATCGTAGAGGGACATTTTTTTCTTGAAATGACTGCGTATGCTTACCATCTCTCCCATTGAGAAGCGGGCGTCAAACGGCATAAGCTCACTGCAAAGCACGCCGCAAAGGGGCACGTCGTCTCTGGGGTTATTGATTATAGACATAAGCTCGGTTACGAGGATCATTTCGGGGCTTTGCAAAAGCTCCTTCTTTGACGCCAGAAGATAGTTGATGTTGAGGCGTCGGAGCGCGGCGGTGATTATCGGAATAGACTTGTTTTTGCGAACGAGGATAGCGATGTCCTTAGGGAGAAGCTTTACCTCCTTGAAGTCGCCATCCTTCGTCTCTATAACCTTTGTGCCCGTGCGTATGAGCTCGGCTATCTTGTTTGCCACGAATACCGCCTCCTCGGACAGCCCGTCCTCGCGGGGAGTACCGTCGGCGTAGGTATCGTCCACGTACGCCCACGGTATCTTGTCCTGCGCGTCGTACGGATTACCCTTGCCAAATACGTGAACCTCTACCTTGCTCGGCGCGTATTCCGCGGGTCGCTTACGGGTGTAGACGAGATCGTCGTCGCTTGTGTACCCGATGCTCTTTCCGCAAGCCTTGAAGATGGGCGCACAGACCGCGTTTGAAAAGTCAATGACAGTCTCGTCGCTGCGGAAGTTGTTTGACATAAGTATAGTCGAGCCTTCGGGCTTTACCTCTCCCTCGGTTGTAGGATCGTAGGGGGTGAATTTTTCTCTGTAGCTTGAGAAGAACTGAGGCTCGGTGTCGCGGAAGCCGTAAATGCTCTGCTTTATGTCGCCTACCATGAAACGGTTGTGACGCGACAAAAGCTTGAATATGGTGTCCTGTATCGCGTTTACGTCCTGGTATTCGTCGATGTATATTTCGTCATAGCTCTCGGAGAGTATTTTTGCCGCCTCGCTGGGAGAGCCGTCGGGATTTTGAAGCAGCTCTATCATATATCTCGGCATATCCGAGAACTCGTATATGCCAAGCTCCTTCTTTTTATCCGTGAATTTACGGTCAAAATCCGAAAGGAGCGTGTAGAGGACCTCGGTTATCTGGGCGGTCTTTTTATACATTACGGATATTTCGGCTTGATCGTAGCACAGATATTTGGTACGGATCTTCTTTATTTGATTTATTATTTCGTTTCTTGACTCGTGAAGCCTTATGCTCAAGGGAGTTTTCTCATGTGTATATACGATGCCGAGCTTCTGCGACGGATACGCGTTTATTTTTGCTCTCAAATTCCCGTATCCGCGCTTTGCCGCCTCGGATATGGAGATAAGCTCTTTCTTGTCGTCAATAAACGTGGGAAGATATTTTTTCGCGAGCAGAGGATCGGCTGATGTGGGTGCGTACGAGAAATCGTAAAAGCTTATTCCTCCCTCGATAACCCTTGACAGCTCCTTCACTATAAGCTGTCCCTCACGGGTATCGAGAAAATCCTTGTCCGCGTCGGCGTAAAGTCTTTGCGCAAAGTCACGGAGCAGCTCAACTCCGCGCGGCGACGTGATAAGCTTTCCGTGAAGATTGATAAGGAAGGGAATTATCTCCGACGAATCCTTTACCGTGGTCGTGAGAAGCGCGAGCAGGTCGGTCAGGGGAGTGGACAGGTTTATGTCCGCAAGCTTGTGGTCGCCGCATACTCCGTATTTTGCGTAAAGGGAGCCCATGACATCTTCAAGGATACTGTGGCTCAATGCCTTTACCTCGGCGTCGTCGCCTATACGCATGGACACGGGGAGCTTCAGCTTTTCAAAGTTTTCGCGCACGGGACGGGACAAAAACGAGTCTATGGTGCATATGTCCGCCTCTCCGAGAAGCAGCATCTGATTTTGAAGATGTTTATTGCCCGGATTTTCCGCTATTGCCTTCATGATAGCCTCGGATATTTTGCTTTTGAGGTCTCCTGCGGCGGAGCGAGTGAAGGTAACTACGAGCATTTTTGATATATCGGCGTTCTTTTCAAGAATATTCTTGATTATTCTGTGGGTCAGAGTATAGGTTTTTCCCGAGCCTGCCGCTGCGCTGACAAGCACGTCTCTGCCTTGGATATCAAGTGCCTTTTGTTGTGCAGGTGTAAATCCCATTTTCGTTACCTCCTTTAATATTTTGACTTGCACGCAACCGAGCAGGACGCGCGCATGGGGCAGTATTTGCAGCTTTCGGCAGAGGGCGTGCGCTTTGCAACTCCCGAATATATCTGCCTACTCGTCTCCTTGACCGTAGCTGTGAGGACATCCCTCATTTCCTCAATTTTTTCTTTTGAGAAAAGCTCGGAGCAGGTGTTAAGCTTGTTCTTTTGAGCCGCATTATACGCGGCTGTGCTTATGTAGCGGTAGTCAAGATTTTCATTCGTGGCGCGGAGAAAATTCGGGTCGTTATATATCATACCGCTTCTCGCTATTGAAATGTCTCCCGCACTCTCCACGGCGGAGACGTAAAGGGAAGCCGCGGCAAAGATGTCACCGCCATTTGTAAATCTGTTCATGTTTTCTTCAGACGTGACGGCAAAAAGGTACGCGGGGAGCTGAAGGTCGGCACCCGTGGGCACCTTCGTTTCGTCAAAGGCGACGTTGCCCGTCTTATAGTCTATTACGCGGACGTAGGTTACACCGTCCTTTGTGTAGGTGTCAACTCGGTCGGCGTTTCCTCCGAGATAGACCTTGGGCTTTCCCTCAAATTCGGAAAGCTCTACCGTGAAGGGCTTGAGCGCGCCGTCGCGCTGACTGATGTTCTGCTCAAACGAAAACATTCTGAACTCCGAAGCGGAAAACTCCTTGTATATGTCGTTTGCCATAAGATACGCCATGTTACGGAGCTTTGAGAATGAGAACATAAGCGCGGGTGAGCGCGGACAGTTGGTCTCGGTTATGTATCTGTCAACCCATTTGTTCGTAAGCTCAAGTATCTCGTCGGGGCTCTTTTTCGCAAGAATATGGGTATCCTTGTCACGTATCTCGTCAAACAGCTTTTCAAGAACGTAATGAACGAGCGTACCCGATTCGCTGGCGCTCACCTGTGCGCTCTCGCGCGCACGGAGGTCAAGCACGTGCTTGCTCCAATAAAGCATGGGGCACTTGACGAAATTCTGTATTTTTGACTTTGAAAGATATATGCCTTGCGCAAAGGCTGCGCGTATGATGTCGGGGGATATTACCTCAAAGCTGTCAGCCGCTTCCTCAACCGCTTCCTCAACCGTTTCCTCGGCTGTTTCCTCGGCTGTTTCCTCAACCGTTTTCTCAGCCGTTTCTTCCGCGGCTTCACATGTCGTTAAGGTCTCGTCCTCGGAGGGACACTCTTCACCCTCGGGGGTGCTGCCTTCGATCTGCTTTTTGACGAATTTCTTTATAGACTTCAGGTCAATAGTCTCCTCCTCTATGCCGAACAGCGCCACAATCCTGTGCCACGGCACGGAGGGGCTTTTGCTTCCTCCCGAAATGCTTGAGGCGTAGGTGGTTACGATAAGCCTTTCGGAGGGCTTGGTCAAGGCTCTGTAAACGTAGAACAGCTCGTCGGACATAAGGCGCGCGCGGCGCGACTTGAAGGGTATGTCGTGCTCTCCGAGTATCTCCTTGTCGGACTCGCAGAGAAGTCCCGTATCACCCGGAACGGCAGGGAATATGCCCTCGCACATTTCCATTACTATCGCGAGCTTTATGTTCTCGACTCGGAGCGTTGACGCCGAGCCTACGGTTACGCAGTCGCCAAGGGCGGGGACGGATGCAAGCTCGGTGTGGGACAGCATTATCTCAAGCGCGGTCATAAATTCGGTATTTGTAAGCTCGCTGTCTCCAAGCACGGCGCACAGTCCCGAAATTGCGGAAAGCAACGCGTCGTATACGCGAATTATCTCGCCCGCGTCCTTGACACCCGACATGCCGCCCGTCTCAAGCTCAGTCTCCGCAGCCCTGCAAAGCATTTGTGCAAGATGTCGCTTTTCCATATACGCGTACAGCGCCCGGCAAAGCTCGGTCGCGTTCTTTTCTGCGACGGTCAGCTTTATTCTAAGCTCCTCAAGGGGCTCTATGAGTATTTTGCGGACCTTGTTTGCCGCGGCAAGTATCTCGTCTATGCGCTCGTTCTTGTCCTTGACAAAGCCGTTGGGGTTCATGCTCCAGGATTTTTCGGTAAAGGTGCTGCCTTGGATATTCCACGTAAGGCAGTATTCCTCAAACAAGTCGGCGTCCTTATAATCAACTCCGCAAAGTCCCGTTTTAAGGAGGGTCAGTACGTCGTCAAGACGGTAATTTTTCGTGACACAGCGCAGAGACGAGAGAATAAATCTCGATGCGGGAGTGGATGTAAGCCCCGTTTTTTCGGATATGAAGAAGGGAATATTGTATTTTGAGAAGACCGCGTTTATAATACCCGAGCGCTCCTCGGGATTGCGCAGAATGACCGCTATGTCGGAATATTTCATGTTGTTCCTTCGCGCCTCAAGTATCTTCAGCGCTACGCACTCTGTCTCCTCGTACTCGTTTTCGCAACGTATCAGCTCAATATCGTGAGACATATTCTCGGGTATTTCGGGAAGGTCGCTCTTCTTTGCGCCGAAATCCCACAAATGCTTTTCAAGGAGCTTGAGCTGAGGACTTTGCGTTCTGGTGTTTCCGCCAAGGGTTATATCCTCAAAATCGCGTCCGCTTGCTCTTGCGTCGGCGGTCAGTCTTTTCAGCGTCTCGGTCGCGCTCACGGTGTGCGACGCGTGATAGCCTCTTTCCTTCACGTTGACAGATATATACATACAGTCCGCCTGCTTCATTATCTGTGCAAGTATTTTGTGCTGTATGCCCGTAAAATCGGTAAAGGAGTCCACGTACACGTCAGCGCCCGCGAAAAACTCATGGTCGCGCAGGGTAGCGTAAAGCCTCTCAAATCTGTTTTCCGCCGCTAACGCGCCCTCTCCGAGAGCCTTGGAGAGATTTATTTTGTACGCCTCCATTACCGCGCTTATGTCGGAGAGCTTGTTCTGAAGATCGGGACGATTTGCTTTTTTGGTATCCTTTTCAAGTTCTGAAGACTTTGCCTCCCCGATATCCTTTTCAAGCTCTGGAGACTTTGCCTCCCCGATATCCTCTTCAAGCTCGGAGCGCTTCATTTTTTTGATGACCTCTTCAAGCTTGGTGCTTGTGACGGAATTGGCGGCAAGCTCGTCCGCTGTAGCCAGCATAAGGGCGGCGAGCCTTGCGTCGGGCGGGGTCTCACCGTAGCTTGCGAGCGCAGAATGGACCTGGCGTATGCTTTCCCACATAATGAGATTGCGCACACCGCCCGATACTGTGTTGTATCCAAGTCCGCCGTATTTACTGAACACAAGCTCGCACATACGGGAGAAGCTTATTACCTCAAAATAAAGCCCCGCGCTGTACGGAAGCTCAAGCAACAGTTTTTCCGCAGTGAATACCTGCTGCTCGGGAACGAGCAGATACGTGCGCCTTTCTTGCTCTATTGAGCTCTTGATTTTTTCGGTTATGAAGCGGGTCTTTCCGCTGCCCGCACAGCCGAAAAGAAGATTTATCATGGCAGTCTCCTTTGTTTGTTATGAGTATGAGAAGGGTTGTTTTTTGCGACATTATGTTTTAATTAAGTAATATTATACCATATATACCGTGTGAGTGCAATACCCATTTTGATATATTTTAATAATTCAACGACTTTTTATTTGTTCGTCATTAAATCGTCACAAATTTTGAATATAATGGAGTTGATAAAAGGGAAGGAGTTGTATTCACATGAATGATTTTAATAATCAGGACGGTATGAATGATAACTACAACCGCAATTACGGAGATAATAACGGAGAATATTATTACAGCTATACGCCAAACCATGCACAGCATCGGCAGAAAAGGGCGGGGAAATATATTTTCGTCGCAGTCATGTCGGTAGTGCTCGTGGCACTCGTGGTCTTTTCGGGCGTGCTCGTCGGCACGCTCACCTTCAAGACCTTCCTTCAGCTCGGGCAAAACGATATATCCAAGGTTGAGAGCGGCGGCGCAGATACGGGAGACGCAGGAATACAAAATAGCGGCTCCGCGTCGGACGGAGACGTAAGCATAGACAAGTCTCAGCCCGTCGGAGGCGGAGTGACAAGCGCAGGTCAGGCGTACAACACTATAACCGAGGTCTATAATGCGGTTTCCGACAGCGTTGTGGAGATAACCACGGAGATAGTGCAGAACAGCGCGTTTATGGGGCAGTACGTGTCTCAGGGGGCGGGCAGCGGAGTTATAGTTCATAAGAGCGGTTATATAGTTACCAATCACCACGTTATAGACGGTGCCTCAAACGTCACGGTCACACTGAAGGACGGTAAGACCTTTGGTGCGACCTTCGTCGGCACGGACGCATCAAGCGATATTGCAGTCATTAAAATAGACGCGGGCGACACGCCCCTCCCCGTCGCGGAGATGGGCTGCAGCGAGGACCTTGTCGTTGGCGAGGACGTAATAGCCATAGGAAACCCCTTGGGCTCGCTCGGCGGAACGGTCACGGAGGGAATAATCAGCGCGACCGAGCGTCATATAAGTATTGACGGAGAGGACATGGTGCTGCTCCAGACCAGCGCGGCGATAAATCCCGGAAATTCGGGCGGCGGTCTGTTCAATATGGCGGGACAGCTCATAGGAGTAGTCAACGCAAAGGCGTCGGGCGAGGATATTGAGGGGCTTGGCTTTGCCATACCGATAGACACGGCGTATCCGATAATTCTCGACCTTATAAATTACGGATACGTGCGAGGAATAGTGGACCACGGTATCAGCGCCGTGGACGTGACGGAGCAAAATCTGTTTTACTATTACAGATACGGTATTTCCGAGACGGGTGTTATCGTGACGGAATCGCAGTATACCGATAAGCTCACGCTTGGTGACAGAATAATTTCCGTCAACGGGGTAAAGATATCCGCAACGTCCGATATTCAGCGCGCGCTTGACGGATGTAAGGTGGGAGACGTGGTTTCGATAGAGGCGTCGCGCTCGGGGAAAAAATTCACCGTAGAGATAACCCTGCGCGAGCAGATACCCGATTACGTGGATTTCGGATAAGACAGAGGAATATTGACTGTAAAGGCATTGAAAGGAAGGACGGAAATGTATCAGATACTTGTAGTTGACGACGAGGCGAGAATTCGCTCGATAATAAAAAAGTACGCCGAGTTTGAGGGACACGCCGTTACCGAGGCGGGCGACGGCATGGAGGCGGTCAGGCTTTGCAGAAAAGAGAGGTTTGACATAATAATCATGGACATCATGATGCCCGAGCTTGACGGCTTTTCGGCGTGCAGAGAAATACGGAAAATATCGCAAACTCCCATAATCATGCTCTCGGCAAGGGGAGAGGAATACGACCGTATAAACGGCTTTGAGCTGGGTATTGACGATTACGTAGTCAAGCCCTTCTCACCCAAGGAGCTTATGCTTCGTATTGGTGCGGTCATGAAGAGAGTTGCAAGCGCGCCCGCGCAGGACAAAGCACAGAAAAAGCAGAACGTGATAATTGAGCTTGACGGCGGCGGACTTCGTGCCGACGTTACGGCGAGAATAGTCTACATTCACGGCGAAAGAGTGGAGATGTCCCCGAAGGAATACGATCTGTTTTTCTATATGCTCGATAACCGCAACATCGCGCTGTCCCGTGAAAAGCTCATAAGCGAGGTTTGGGGCTACGATTTTTACGGTGACGCCCGCACGCTTGACACACACATAAAGCTTTTGAGAAAGAGCCTCGGAGAGTACAGTAAATACATAGTCACGCTCAGAGGCGTAGGATACAGATTTGAGGGGGAGAACTGAGACGTGTTTTCCCGCGACGGAGAGGAAAGCTATGAAAAGTCACACAAAGTGCAAATGCACAAGCAATAAAAGGAAAAATAGCCGCTACGAGATGGGTATCTCGTGGCGGTTGTTTGGCGCTCTTCTGATATTTATTGCCTTTATTCTGATAGTGATCTGGGTGTTTCAGGTCGCGCTTCTCAACTGGTTCTACGAGCAGTCCAAGATGGAGGAATTCGGCACCACCGATACAGCCCTCACGGCGGCACTCGGCGACGCGGAGAGCCTTGGCAATACCGCGAGCTTTTACGCTGCGGAATATGACGAATGTATAAGCGTTTACAAGGTGGAAAACGGTATTGCGACGCCGCTCATACAGGATATATGCACCACTCCCACCTGCCTTATACATCACGTGTCGGGAGAGACGCTCTCGGATTATTTTGACAAGGCAGTCAATTCCGAGGAAGGGGTTTATATAGAACAGTTCAATCACCCCAAAAAGAATAACGGAGAAAGACCGTCAAGGCGGTTCGGAACGGTCTACGTATCCGTCAAGGATATTGACGGCGAGATGTACGTCATCATGCTCAACGCGGAGCATATTCCTCTGAACGCAACCGTCAACACGCTTGAGATGCAGTTCGGCTGGATAGCCTTCGTGCTTCTTATCGGCGCGCTTGTGGTCGCGCTCGTTATCTCGCGCTCGGTCTGCCGTCCGCTCAAGGAAATGGGCAAGTCTGCGGAAAAGCTTGCGCGCGGAAATTATAAGGCAAACTTCAAGGGCGGCAATTACAGAGAGTCGCAGGAGCTTGCGGATGCGCTTAACTACGCCGCGTACGAGCTCTCAAAGGCGGATAATCTTCAGAAGGAGCTCGTGGCAAATATATCCCACGACCTCCGCACACCGCTTACCATGATAAAGGGCTACAGCGAGGTAATGCGTGATATCCCTGACGAGAACACGCCCGAGAACGTGCAGGTAATTATTGACGAGACCGAAAGACTTACCGAGCTTGTAAACGATATGCTCGACATATCAAAGCTTCACTCGGGTGCGAGAAAGCCCGTTCTTGAAACCTTTAACCTTACACAGACGGTAAGCGAGGTCATGAGACGCTACTCAAAGCTGACCGAGCGCGACGGCTACAATATCACCTTTGATTTTGACAGAGAAATATACGTCCGCGCGGACAGGACCATGATATTGCAGGTAATTTACAACCTTATAAACAACGCAGTAAACTACACGGGCGACGATAAATACGTCAAGGTGCTTCAGAGCCAGAGCGATGGCGTAGTACGCATATCCGTCACCGATACGGGCGCAGGTATAGACAAGGAGGATATGCCCCTCGTATGGGACAGATACTATAAGGTCGACAAGGTGCACAGACGCGCCCGTATAGGCACGGGACTTGGTCTGTCTATAGTCAAGGGAGTTCTTGAGGCGCACAATGCGTCGTACGGACTTAACAGTAAGCTAGGCGAGGGCTCTACCTTCTGGTTTGAGCTTGACGTAACGAAGAGCGAGTTTATCCCCCTTGAATAAGCCCTTGTGCGCATATTTTTGAATAAAATTTACTATATCACCAAAAAACTATTGAATTTTACGTTTTTTGGTGATATAATAATTTGATGTGTTTATAGGAGGGCGCTTATGACGGGCAGAGACGAAATCATATCAAAAATTATAAAATGTCCCGTGTGCTCCGAGGGCGTCTACGTCTCGGAGGACGGCAAAAGCCTTTTTTGCCGCGGCGCGCGCCGTCATTGCTTTGATTTTTCGGCGGACGGATACATAAATCTGTCGCGTCAGGGCACGGGCGACTCCAAGGAGGCAATAAACGCAAGAAGGCTGTTTTTATCGGGGGACTATTATCTTCCGATAGCGCAGAAAATTTGCGAGACCGTAAAAAAATACGTCCCGACGGACGCAACCATTCTTGACGCGGGCTGCGGCGAGGGGTATTATACGAACAAGCTTGCAGAGAATTTTGGCGCGGTGCTTGGCTTTGACCTTTCAAAGTTCGGCGTATCAGCTGCGGCAAGGTCGGCAAAAAGGCAGGGGCTTGAAAACACTTTTTATTCAACGGGCAGCGTATTTGAATTGCCCGTAAGGGATAGCTCCGTGGACTGCGTTGTAAATATCTTCGCACCCTGTGCGGAGGACGAATATATGCGTGTGCTCCGCGAAGGCGGTGTGCTCGTGGTTGTCGGCGCGGGCAAAAATCATCTTATGGGACTGAAAACAGTCCTTTACGACACCACGTACGAAAACGGCGATAGGGCAGACCTGCCGACAAAAATTGCTCTTACGGAGCACCTGACCGAGAGCTTTGAGATGGAGGTCTGCGGTCGGGATAGAATAGACAGTCTTTTCTCAATGACGCCGTATTATTGGCGCACGTCGGAGGCGGACAAGGACAAGCTGAGAAAAATTGATACTCTCAAAACAGAGGTCGAATTTGAAATATACGTTTACAGAAAAGTATAAGTAGTTAAGAAGGGCAGAAATATGAGATTTTCACTTTGTATTCCCATGTATAACGAGGAGGCGATAATCGCGGACACCGCGCGCACTCTCTCGGAGTATATGTCGGAAAATTTTGACGATTACGAGATAATATTCTCAAACGATGGCTCACGCGACAGATGCGGAGATATTGTGCGAGAGATGAACTTGCCCTGCGTTAAGGTGATAGAGAACAAGCAGAATATGGGTAAGGGCTACGCCGTCAGAGCAGCGATGCTTGAGGCGGACGGAGACGTTATCATGTTTACCGACGCCGACCTCGCCTACGGAACGGACGTTATAGGCCGCGTGCGTGACGGCTTCTCCGAGAAGCCCGACACGAAGATTCTTATCGGCTCGCGAAATATCAGCAAGGACGGATACGAGGGATACACGTTTATAAGAAAGCTTGCGTCAAAGACGTATATCAAGCTGCTTTGCCTTATGGGAGGCTTCAGGCTTTCGGATTCCCAGTGTGGCTGCAAGGCGTTCTCGGGTGACGTGGCAAAAGACATTTTCTCCCGCTGCGAGGTAAACCGCTTCGCGTTTGACTTTGAATGTCTGCTTTGGGCGTCAAAGCTCGGGATAGAGATACGCGAGATGCCCGTAAAAATCATAAATCACCGTGACTCGACGGTGAACGTGTGGAGCGACTCCTTCAAAATGCTCCGAGACGTCCGCAAAATGAAAAAGAGAATAAAGAATGCAAAGATATAAAGAAGAAAAAGCCCGACCTCGAGGTCGGGCTTTGTTTTACGCCTTTAGGCAGGTTGAGCACGAAGTGCGAAACAGACAACCACCCGCTGTGCGGGTGGGAAACAAAGGTTATACCAAAAATTCTCCAAACATGGTACAATAAGATGTCAAGCTTATTGCGACAATGAAAGGAGAATTTATGGCAAACCAAACAAGCAGTTTGGCACATACAAAATGGATGTGCAAGTACCACATAGTGTTCATTCCGAAATACAGAAGGAAGGTCATATAGAACCAGTATCGAGCAGACTTGCAAGAAATAATCCGAACTCTGTGCAAGTACAAAGGAGTAGAGATACTTGAAGGACATATGATGCCGGACCA
>JAFTKY010000037.1 GCA_017453005.1 Clostridia bacterium
ACACACACGTAAAGCACGCCTATCAAAAGCTCGCGTGCAATCTGCTCTGCTTGTTCATCAATAGTCCTTGCCTCACCGTCAAGATATACGCAGAACGATATTTCCTCATGCGCGGACAAGGCAAAAAGTATATCTGTGCAAATTGAATTCAAATCAAATATGACTGCGGTCTTTGGCAACAGTCCGCAGAAATTCAGATAATGGACCGCTTTGCACAAAGTATCGGTATTACAATCCCTTGCGTCAAGCAAAAGCGTCTCCGCATCCTTCTTGCATTTTTCGGCTTGCTCGCGCAGCTCCTGGATTTTTAGCATATCACTGTCGCGAGAGGACAAAATCACACCGTTCTCGCGCTTCTCTCTTGCAAGACTTACGTGATATATATCGGGTTTTACAAATTCGTTTACTCCGCTGAGATTTACTGCAGCGTGCAAAAGCTGAGTGTCAGCCACTCTTATTTTCAAGATAGGCGGTACACTCTCTGCTATCTTGCCCTCGCCACAATATTTGCGCCATAAAAACTCGCACGCGCCCTCCGAGAGCTGTGTCTCCTCCCCGAAAAGCTCGGAGACGGAGGCGTTTATCTCTCGGTGTAAATTGTTGCCCGAAAGGTTGACGATAACTCTGCAAAGCTCTCTGAATTTTTCAAAATCCGAGGCGCACTCCCCTGCGTATTTTTTATCCGCGCCGCAAACGGCAAGTATACTTGGCAGATACGGGTGTCTTTGCAAAAGATACTCGTATATATTTGACGGTCTCACAAAAACACCCCCTTTTTGATTTATTGTAGCATATCAAGCGCAACTTTTCAAGCAAAAAAATAAATTTTCAAAATTATATATACAAATCCCAAAAAATATGTTACAATATAGAATAAGAATTTTGTTTTGGAGGTGAGACCGTGGCCTTTTGCGATTATCATATACATACCTGCTACTCGTTTGACGGAGACAGATCCGCAACTCCCGAGGCAATTTGCAAGGCGGCAATAGAGCGCGGACTTACCGATATTGCAATAACGGATCATTTTGAGGTCAACGCTATCCCCGAGGGCATTGACACACCCTACGATGCCGACGCCGCGTTTGAGAGTGTCATGCAGGTAAAGGAAATCTACGGAAAAAGGCTTAATATCACGTACGGAATTGAGCTTGGTCAGGCAAGTCAGTACCCCGATATCGCCAATGACTTTCTGCGTAAATATCCCGTTGAGTTTGTGCTTGCATCACTTCACAATCTGCGCGGCAAGCCCGACTTTTACTACATGAATTTTTCAGCAATCGACGAGGATGAGACAAGCTCTCTCTATCGCGCGTATCTCTCCGAGCTTTTGGAAATGATATATGCCCTTGATAAAATTGACGCGATAGGACACATAACCTATCCGTTCAGATATATAGCACGCGCGGGAAGGGTCGTTGACGCCTCACAATTCTACGATGGGCTTGCAGATATTTTCTCCGTGCTTGCAAAAAATGACATAGCGCTTGAGCTCAACGTTTCAACCTACGCAAAGGGATATGGCTTTACAATGCCCACGCCCGACATTCTCTCGCTTTACAGAGAATGCGGCGGCAGGCTTATCACACTTGGCACCGACGCGCACTCGCCGTCCGCGGTGGGAGTTGCTATTCCCTACGCCGCCGAGCTTGCAAAAAGCGTGGGCTTTGACAGCGCGCTTGTCATTCGCGGCGGTCAAAAAGAGCTTATCAAACTTTAATTGAAAGGAAATTCACAATGGAGCTGACAAATTTCAGTCTTATATACCCCAACGAAAAATCAAAGGCAGAGCATCTTTCGGGCGTAAGTGTTCCCGACATTGATATGTATACGCTTGAGGAGCTTGGCCTGCTTGAAATATTTGACCTCAAGAGCGGTGACCTTTCGGACTATTTCACCACCGATACGGCAGTCATGGAATACCGCATGGGAATTTTCCGCGATATGATGGATAACCCCGTGCTTTCCGAGACCTTTAATAAGGTCATTCCCGTTGTTTCCGACATCACCGAGCTTCGCCGTCTTCAGTCGGATAGCGGCGAGACGGACGATTACCTTTCAAGCATTACGGAAATTGAGCTTTACATTTCCTGCATCGATATTCTGAACGAAGGTCTTTCCAAGGTGCGAGACAGTGTCAGGAGCGAGGCGTTCAAGACCCTGGCGGCGCGTATTGGCGAGCTTGCGGAATCGGAATACTACTCCGAGCTCAACAAAAAGCTCTCGGAGCTGACAAGGCGCGTACGCGAGATAAAGAGCGTGACCGTTGGCGTCAATCTCGACTCACAGCTTCACCCCACGAGCGCGGGAGTGCTGTCCGTCAATTCCGAGCCCTTCAAGTCGGGCGACGCGCTTGACAAGATACTCCGTCTCAGCTTCAAGGACGATGAATACACCTGCATTGCAAACCTCGTCCCCTTCTCCAAAAAGCAGTCTGACAATCAGAAGACGGCTATGTCCAACGCATTCAATTCCGCGATAAACGAGGTCTATAAATCCTCGCTCCGCTCGTGGAAAAAGATAGTTCAGTCCTACGTGCTTGAAAACACGGATTTCCTTATCGAGCTTATGCCCGAGATAGAATTCGTCGTCAAGGGCGCGGCTCTTATGAATAAGCTTGAGGCGCACGGATTTAATTTGTGCATACCCACCTTCGCTCCCATTGCGGACAGAGTGCTTACGGCAGACGAAATTTATAACCCCGTCGTTGCCTTAAAGCTCCCCGAGGGCGAGGAGATAGTCGCAAACGATATAAGCTTTACGCCGTCCGACTCGCTCATTTACGTATTGACGGGTCCCAACCGCGGCGGTAAATCAGTAATCACCTGCGCCATCGGTCTTGGCGTCTGCATGATGCAGCTCGGTATGTTCTTCCCCGCAAGGAGTGCTACCGTCAGTCCTGCCGACGCGATATACACGCATTTCCCCACGGGTGCTGACGATACTATCGACAAGGGACGTCTTGGCGAGGAATGCGCGCGTCTGGTTGAGATATTTGACAACGTAACGAAATACAGCATCGTCCTGCTTGACGAGTCTCTTTCCTCAACCGGCTCATACGAGGGCTCGTATATCGCCTCCGAGGTGCTTTCGGGCTTTGCTATCGCAGGCTGCCGCTGTCTCTTTGCAACTCACCTTCACGAGCTTGCCGCAGAAATAGACAATATAAACGAGACGTCAAAGCAAAGAGGCGGCTCACACATTGATACGCTTATTGCGGGCATTGAGGAGGGCAAGCGTTCCTTCAAGAT
>JAFTKY010000002.1 GCA_017453005.1 Clostridia bacterium
CCGAAGTCAAGCGTGAAAAATCCGCGCTCGAGCTTTACGTTTCTCGGTACTGCGTGAGGCAGAGCTGACGCCGTACCCGATGCGGCAATGGTGTCAAAGGCAAGCCCGTCCGAGCCCATGCGTCTCATAAAGAACTCAAGCTCAAGCGCCGCCTCAATTTCTGTCATGTTGGGTGTGAGGACCTCGAGCATATGAGAAAAGCCCGCGTCGGTTATCGCCTGCGCCTTTTTCATTTTCTCGATTTCGCTCTCGTCCTTGTAAAGTCTCATGCCGTCCGCAAGCTTTGACGCGCCCTCGGAAAGCTCTTTGCCGACAAACATCTTTTTCATTCTCTCGTAGTCCGAGTAAGAAAGCGTTGCCTCCTCAAACAGAACGGTCCTGACCTCCTCGTTGTCCATCAGCGACGAGAGGCAAGTCAGCATTGACGTGCTCGGCATAACAACCTCATACTGCGACTTGTCAACCGTCATATTTGCCGCCTCGATATAGCGGAAATCCGCAAGCACGTAGGACTTGTTCTTTGTGATAAGAACGTAGCCGTCGGTGTAATCAAAGCCCGTCATGTATCTTATATTTATCTGTGAGGAAATTACCGCCGCGTCAGCACCGACGGAGGATAATTCTCTCTTGAACTTTTCAAGTCTTTTCATAATATTCTCCTTTATTTTTCAGCAGACCGAGAAAAACTTTTCAAAACAAGGCGCACCGGAAAGCGCAAAGCGAAGGCTTACTTACACGTAAGTCGAGCTGCACTTGAGGAGCAACGCAGTGTTGGAATGTTTTTCGACGGTCTATAAGAGTTGTTCATAATACTTTTTCATTGCCAGCGCGTCCTCGGGCATAGTCCCGTCCGACTCGCAGATTATTCGCGGCGTCCAGCCGTCCTTTGCTATCGCCTCCATGAGCGGCTCAAAGCCGGGGCCGTAAATATCGTCCGCAAACGTCAGATGCTTTTTCTCGCCCGCGCCCGTAAACTCAATTTTTGAGAAGTGACAGTGGAGATTTTTTGCGACCTCCTCGCCGCAGCCCTCAGCAATTTTGTCAAACACGTAGCGGTAATCGTCAGACGTGCGGAAAAGTCCGCCCTCGCGCGCGTTCATGTGACCGAAGTCCACGACGGGCGCGTAGTGTTTGTCAACCTGACACTGCTCTATTACCTCGTCAAGCGTGCCGAGCTGATTGACCTTGCCCATGGTCTCAATACCGAGCTTTATGGGGGTGTCTCCGACTGCCTCGATGACCTTATACAGCGTGTCCATTGAAAGCCGCATGGCTTCCTCGCGGCTTATCTTTGCCGCGCTTCCGCTGTGAATGACTATCGTGTCGGCGTGGATAAGCTCCGCCGCCCAGAGCGACTTTTTGATATATTCAATGCTGTTAAGTCGCTTTTGCTCCTCAACGCTTGAAAGCGAAATGAAGTACCGCGTGTGGAGTGACATCAAGACCCCATGCTTTTCCGCCTCCTCGCCGATTTTGCGAAGAGCAGCCTCGCCTGCCATAATTCCCTTGCCCGCCTCGTATTCGTACGCGTCAAGCCCGAAGCTCTTTACCCATTCGGGAGCCTGCGCGGTGGATTTTTTGCCCTGTGCGTAAAACAGCTCTCCGTTTCCGCCGGGACCGAATTTTGCTCTGTCCATAACTGTTATCCCTTATAATTTTTCTTGTAGCGACCCTCGAGCCAGAAGGCGCATATCTCTCTGTACTCCTCGCCGTTTTTCTTCACGAATTTCTTTATCGTGGGAACTTCAATTCTCCGCTTGCTTCTGAAAAAGAAATTGTTTTTGTCCTTTATGGGCGGCACGATGATAGTTTTGAGCTTTATGTTGTTTCCCGCACTCGCGTCGGTCAGAAGCTGGTCTCCGAGCATTGCGGTGTTACTCACGTCACTACCGAGCTGCGCCATAGCCTTATAAAGATTTTTTGAGAGGGGCTTACCGCTCTTTGAAAACGCGGGAATACCTATCTCGCTGTTGAACAGGTCAACTCGCTCTGCGTCGTTGTTTGAGACGAACGCCGCCTTGATACCATGCTCCTCAAGAGCCCCGAACCACGCCTTGATATTATCGTCGGGGAGCGGCTGCTCGTAGGGGGCGAGGGTGTTGTCTATATCTATTAAAAGCGCCTTTATACCTATACTCTGCAAAAACGCGGGAGTTATATCCCTGTACGTCGCGAACATATAGTCGGGGGTAAAAATTTTCGCCATACTTACTCCATTATAAATAAATATTCATAATATTATACTATATATTTTGAGAAAGGTCAATACGTAAAATGTAAAAAATGAAAAGAAAATAAGCGGCGGACCTTCGTCCGCCGCCTTGTAATCAGGTTAATGCGTATTTTTATTTCTTTTTAAACACTGCGACAAGATCTGCCCAGCTCTTCTTCTTGATAACAAACCAGAACAGTGCAAATCCGCCGACGCCGACTACGGCTACCGAGCCGATAACTATACCGACCACAGCACCCGTGGAAAGTCCGCCTTCTTCGTCATTGCCGTTGGGCTGTCCGTCATTTTCGTTGGGCTCTGCGCCCTCCTCCGTTGCAGGCTCGGTCGCGGGCTCGGTTGCGGGCTCGGTTGTGGGCTCTGTTGCAGGTCCGTCACCGCCGGGCTGATCGCCGCCGGGTTGGTCGCCGCCGGGTTGGTCGCCGCCGGGCTGATCGC
>JAFTKY010000038.1 GCA_017453005.1 Clostridia bacterium
GTGAAGATGATATTTACGGTGGATACCGTGTCATGCTGAACGCCAAGTTTGATACTCTGCTGACTCCGCTCAGCATTGATGTGTCCACCGGTGACGCGATTACGCCCCATGCGGTGCAGTACAACTTCTCTGAAATTTTCGATGACGAGAAATCCTACGAGTTGTGGGCATATAACATCGAAACCGTTATGGCTGAAAAGGTGGAAACCATTCTGCGACGTGGCGTGTTCAATACCCGTCCAAGAGATTTTTACGATGCCTACATACTGACCACAACGCAGAAATACGATAAGACGGTATTTGCTGATGCGTTAAGTGCAACCGCAAATCATCGTGGCACTACTCAGCAGATTGCGGATGTTTCCTCTATTCTTCACAATATTGAAGAAAGCCCGGAACTTAAAACGATGTGGGACAAGTACCGCAAGCAATTCGCATATGCTGCAGACATTGAGTACAGCCAAATCATGACCGTGCTAAAAACGCTGATGGAATAACAGAGATCGGAGAACACACTCATGAACAAACAACAGCTTGCAAATAAAATTTGGGAATCCGCAAACAGAATGCGTTCCAAAATTGAAGCAAACGAATATAAGGACTATATCTTAGGTTTCATTTTCTATAAGTTCCTATCCGATAAAGAAGTCGCTTTCCTCAAAAAAGACGGTTACGAAGATGCAGATATTCAGGAGTACGCACACGAAAACAACGAGCAGTTGGTTGATTATTGCCAACAGCATCTTGGCTATTTCATTGCATATGACAATCTGTTTTCTACGTGGCTGGCAAAAGGAAATAGCTTTACCGTAGATAATGTCAGAACAGCTCTTTCTGCATTCAATCGTTTAATCAGCGAAACACAGAAAAAGGTGTTCAGCAAGATTTTCAATACGCTTGAAACTGGCCTGAGCAAGCTCGGTGACAGCACCAGCAATCAGACTAAGGCGATCAGCGAACTGATTCAGCTGATTAAGGATATTCCTACGGATGGCAAGCAGGATTACGACGTTCTTGGCTTCATCTATGAATACCTCATCAGCAACTTTGCAGCTAACGCCGGTAAAAAGGCGGGCGAGTTCTACACGCCGCACGAAGTATCTCAGCTTATGTCCGAAATCGTAGCAAACCATTTGAAAGCCCGCGACAAAATTGAGATTTACGACCCGACCAGCGGTTCCGGTTCCTTGCTTATTACTATCGGTAAGAGTGTATCCAAGTACATGAAGAGCAAAGACGATATCATGTACTATGCACAGGAACTGAAGGAGAATACTTATAACCTGACTCGTATGAATCTTGTCATGCGTGGTATCAAGCCGGATAACATCTTTACCCGTTGTGGAGATACTCTTGAGCAGGACTGGCCGATGTACGACGATGCAACCCAGACCTATAATCCGTTGTATCTGGACGCAGTGGTTTCCAATCCGCCCTATTCTCAGCGTTGGGATCCGAAACATAAAGAGACCGATCCTCGTTACCGCTATGGTATTGCGCCTAAAGGAAAAGCGGACTATGCCTTCCTTTTGCATGACTTGTATCATATTAAGCCAAGCGGAATTATGACCATAGTCCTTCCTCATGGTGTCCTGTTTCGTGGCGATGCGCTGGGCGGAGCTGACGGCCAGGGTGAAGGTGAAGGCCGCATTCGCCGCAATCTGATCGAGAATAACAACATTGAGGCAATTATTGGTTTGCCTGCAAATATCTTCTTTGGCACCGGTATTCCCACGATTATTATGGTTCTGCGCCAGAAGCGTGAGGAATCGGATGTGCTGTTTATCGATGCTTCCAAGGGCTTTACCAAGGTTGGTAAAACAAACAAGCTGATGGCATCCGATATTAAGAAGATCGTGGACGCGGTTGCTGAGCGCCCCGAAAGTATCGAGAAGTTTGCTCGCCTGGTTCCCAAGGAGGAAATCCGTCGCAACGGTTATAACCTGAACATTCCTCGCTATATTGATTCCTCTGACGCATCCGAAACATGGGATATTTATGCTACGATGTTCGGTGGTATTCCCAATCACGAAATCGACCTTTTGGAACAGTATTGGACTGCATTCCCTAACCTGAGAGGCGTGCTGTTGAAAGCAGATGAAACACCGTATTCTGCATTGGCAGTTGAGAATATCAAAGAGGCTATTGAGGGCAGTGCAGATGTACAGGCATTTGTTGCCGCACATCAAGCCGCGTTTGCTGATTTTGAGGCGTACTTGGATAGCGAACTGATTGCCAAAATGCAGGAACTGAATGTGTCGCAGACCGAGGATGTCATTACACAGAATATCTTTGGTCGTGTTGCCGCTCTTCCGTTGATCGACAAGTACCAGGCATATCAGTTGCTTGATAATGAGTGGGGCAAAATTGCTACCGATCTCGAAATCATCCAAACTGAGGGATTTGAGGCAACCAAGCAGGTTGATCCAAATATGGTCATCAAAAAGAAGGGCGACAAGGAAGAGGAGGTCCAGAACGGTTGGGTCGGTCATGTCATTCCGTTTGAGTTGGTACAACCCACCCTTTTGCGAGAAGACTACGACGCACTCAAAGCAAAAGAAGCACGTCTCGATGAAATCGCCGCAGAGCTGACAGAAATCATTGATTCTATTGACGAAGCAGATCGCGGAGACTTCTTGAACGAGGATAATACCGCATTTGTTGCAAAGGAATTTGCGGCAAAGATTACCGAAATTTATGCGGATATTTCTACTCCTGAGCTTTCTGAGCTGCAAGGATATCTTGATCTGTTTGCAATCGGTGCGGGTAAGGCTACTAAGCTCCAGTATATCGCAGACCATACCGCTGTAAACTGGGCCGCCATCGAAGGCAATGCTCCGTATGCCAAGGGCAAAGTCGTTGCCTATATGAAGCAGTTGCAGGCTACTTATGTATTCCCCGAGGACTCCTTTGAGGCAAAAATGGTTGAAGCTGACAAGCTGATGGCAGAAGAAAAATCTGTCAAAAAGGAAGCCAAGGATATGGCAGATGCACTGCACCTCAAAACGAAAGAAACCATTGAGGGATTATCTGATGAACAAGTCCTTGATCTGCTGCGTCTGAAATGGATTGCTCCCTTGTCTGCTGCTTTGCGTGCTATGCCTAACGCAATTATTGCATCTCTGGAAAACGCAGTACAAACATTGATAGATAAGTATGCCGTCACATATTTGGAACTCAGTAAGCAAATCGAAGAATCCGAAAAAGCTCTTTCTGATATGATTGATGAACTGACAGGTAATGAGTTCGACATGAAGGGGTTGGAGCAATTCAAGTCTCTTTTAATGGGTGAATGATATGGCGAAAAAAAAGATTCCTCAAATTCGACATTCAAGATTTGATAACGAGTGGGAGACTACAAAATTAGGAAACATTGCTAATCGGGTTACTCGTAAGAATAGCAATATGGAGTCAACGCTTCCACTAACAATTTCTGCGCAGTATGGTCTTGTTGATCAGAGTCTCTTCTTTAATAGCCAAATCGCAAGTCAGAACATTAGCAACTATTATCTGCTCATAAATGGCGAATTCGCTTACAATAAAAGTACATCTCAAGATTACCCTGTGGGGGCAGTCAAAAGACTTGATCGCTATGATATGGGTGTGTTGTCCACGTTGTATATCCTTTTTAAACCTACAGAGGAAATTAGCTCGGATTATCTCGTAACTTATTTCGATGCTGACTATTGGCATAAAGAAATCAAGCTACGTGCAGCAGAAGGTGCACGTAATCACGGCTTATTGAATATTAGCCCTGATGATTTTTTTGATATTGATCTAAATTTGCCAAAAGACATTGATGAGCAACAAGCCATTGGAACTTTTTTGCAAAAAGTGGATTTGTTCGTTTCACAGAGAAGAGATAAACTCGAAAAACTTCAAGCAATTAGGTTATCTATGCTTGAAAAGATGTTTCCAAAAGGAGACGATATCGTACCGAAAATTCGTTTCAAAGAGTTTTCGGGTTCGTGGAAAATACACAAAGTTAGCGATTTCCTTACGGAAAGCCGTATCATTGGCAATACCGGTTTAACTGCTAATAAATTAACCGTAAAATTGTGGGGCAAAGGTGTAGTAGAAAAATCCGATGCCTATGGCGGAAGTGCTCACACCCAATATTATATTAGAAAAGCCGGACAGTTCATGTATGGAAAATTGGATTTTCTTCATGCTGCCTTTGGAATTGTTCCGGACTTTCTTGATGGATATGAGTCTACGCTTGATTCTCCCGCATTTGACCTTTCGGGGATTGATGGCCGTTTCTTGATGAACACTGTCATTCAAGAAAACTTCTACTTGAAAAACGGAATGATTGCAAATGGAAGTAGAAAAGCCAAACGAATTCACGCAGACACCTTTCTCGAAATGGATATTTTGGTTCCTGATATTGAGGAACAGAAAAAGATCGGAGATTATTTTTCGCAGTTGGATAAGCAAATCTCTTTTGCTCAGCTTGAAATAAGTAAACTCCAGAATCTAAAAAAAGCTTTGCTTGAAAAAATGTTTGTCTGATACAGGAGGCAAGCTATGGTATTTGAACAAGAAGCCGCTTTTGAAACGGCACTAATTAACTTACTAACAGAAAAGTACGGTTGGGAGCCGGAAATTCTGCGCTACAAAACGGAAGAAGATCTGATCCAGAACTGGAAACAGATCCTCTTTGAAAACAACCGTGAAGTAGACAGATTAAACGATGTTCCGCTGACCAACGGCGAGATGCAGCAAATTCTTGACCAGATCACCCGTCTTCGCACACCGTTAAAACTCAATGGTTTTATCAACGGTAAAACTGTTGCCATTAAGCGCGATAATCCTGCGGATGAATTGCACTTTGGCAAGGAAGTCAGTCTGAAAATCTATGACCGACAGGAAATTGCTGCCGGTCAGAGTCGCTATCAGATCGCCCAACAACCGGTATTCAAGGCAAGAAGCTCTATTCTGCCCAACCGCCGTGGTGACTTTATGCTACTGATCAATGGTATGCCGCTGATCCATTGCGAATTGAAGCGCAGCGGCGTGGATGTCAGTCAAGCATGCAATCAGATCGAGAAATATTCTCATGAGGGTGTATTTACCGGTCTCTTTGCCCTTGTCCAGATTTTTATTGCCATGCAACCGGACGAAGCTGTTTACTTTGCCAACCCCGGTCCAGACGGCAAGTTCAATAAGGACTACTATTTTCATTGGGCTGACGCCAACAATGAACCACTGAATAATTGGAAAGACATCGCACAGTATTTGCTCTCTATTCCGATGGCGCATCAGCTGATTGGATTCTATACTGTTGCTGATGATACGGATGGCATTTTGAAGGTCATGCGCAGTTATCAGTACTATGCTGCATCGCGTATCACCAGCCGCGTCGCTATGCGCCGTTGGGCTGACAAAGATCAACTTGGTGGATATATATGGCATACAACAGGTTCCGGTAAGACGCTGACCAGCTTTAAGTCTGCGCAGTTGATCGCGGCATCCCGTGACGCTGATAAGGTCGTATTTCTGATGGACCGTGTAGAACTTGGTACACAATCTTTGTTAGACTATCGCGGCTTTGCCGATGATTCTGAGTCTGTTCAGACAACCGAAAATACGGATATTTTGGTGGGCAAGCTGAGAAGCGATGATCCTGCCAACACGCTGATTGTCACATCTATTCAGAAAATGAGCCGTGTCGAGGAAGACAACGGCTATAATGCGCGTGACATTGAAATCATCCGAGATAAGCGCGTAGTCTTTATTATTGACGAAGCTCACCGTGATGTGTTTGGTGAAATGCTGCGTACCATCAAGGAAACATTCCCCAACGCCATGTTCTTCGGGTTCACCGGAACTCCGATTCACGATGAAAACCAGAAGAATATGAGCACTACTTCCGATGTGTTCGGCAATGAACTTCATAGATATAGCATTGCTGACGGTATCCGCGATAAGAATGTTTTGGGCTTTGACCCATACATGGTGCCGACATACAAAGATCGCGACCTACGAAAGGCGGTTGCTCTTGAAAAGGCCAAGGCAGCAGCAGAAGCCGAGGCATTGGCAGATCCCAAGAAGAAAAAAGTTTATCTGGAGTATATGGATCATACCAAAGTGCCGATGGCAGGCGTTCTGCAGGCCGATGGCAGCTATTTGAAAGGCATTGAAGATTACATTCCGACGGCTCAGTATGAGCGTGAGGAACATCAAAATGCCGTGGTAGACGATATTCTGGATAATTGGGTTACTCTTAGCCATGACAGTAAGTTCCACGCCATTTTTGCTACCAGCAGCATTGTAGAAGCCATCCAGTATTACAAGCTATTCAAAGAAAAGAGCACCTTGAAAGTTACAGCACTGTTTGATCCCAGCATTGATAACAATGGCGGTGCAACTTTCAAGGAAGACGCTATCGTTGAAATTGTTGAGGATTACAACGCACGCTATGACATGAAATTCCAGTTGGCTACCTATGCAGCATTTAAGAAGGATATTTCTTACCGTCTGGCACACAAGGAGCAGTATAAATCTATCGAACGCACACCCGATCAGCAGATCGATTTGCTGATTGTCGTGGATCAGATGCTGACCGGCTTTGACTCCAAGTGGATTAACACACTCTATCTTGACAAGGTTTTGGTTTACGAAAAGCTAATCCAGGCGTTTTCTCGTACAAATCGTCTTTACGGTCCGGAGAAACCGTTCGGTACAATTCGGTACTATCGAAAGCCGTATACCATGCAGCGAAATATTGACATTGCGTTTAAGTCTTATTCCGGTGACAAGCCCCTCGGTATGTTTGCGGATAAGCTGGAATTTAACCTTGGCAAGATGAATGCTATATATGACGACATTGCTGCAATTTTCCACTCCGCAGGAATTGAGAATTTTGAGAAATTGCCTATTGATCATGCTGAGCGAGGACAGTTTGCGAAGTTGTTCAAGCAATTCAACAACTATCTTGAAGCCGCTAAGATTCAGGGATTTAATTGGAAGAAGATTTCTTATGACATCAGGACGGAAAATGGTTGGGTTAATGTCAAGCTTAATTTGGACGAAACGACCTATCTTATCCTTGCACTTCGCTATAAGGAGCTGTTTTCCGGTGGTGGTGTAGGCCCCGGTGGCGATGATGTCCCGTATGAAATTGACTCTTATTTGACAGAAATCAATACTGGTGTCATTGATGCCAACTACATGAATTCCCGGTTCAAGAAGTACATTAAGGCTCTGCAGGATGGAACTGAGACTGCCGCGGTACTGGACGAGCTACATAAATCGTTTGCCACCCTGACACAGGAAGAGCAGAAGTATGCCAATATATTCTTGCACGACGTGCAGAACGGCGATGTGATTGTAGATGAGGGTAAGACACTGCGCGATTACATCACAGAATACATGACTCGTGCAAAAAATGACCAGATTCACCGCTTTGCTACTGCTATCGGAGTAAGCGAAGCGATGCTGCGTAGCTTTATGCAGTTAAAAGTCACGGAAGCTAATATCAATGAATTTGGTCGTTTCGACAAGCTGAAAGCGACCGTTGATCGCACAACCGCAAAGGCATTTTTAGAAGCACTCGAAGGAAACGCTATCAAGCCATTCCAGATCAATATGAAGCTGGATCAGGTTTTGAGAAGGTTCATTCTTGAGGGTGGATTTGATGTAGAATAAAGAAGTGGGGTGAAAACATGGCAAGTAAAACAAGAAAAGTCTCATTCTATCGGCTGTCGCTGGAAAAGCAGACTCCTATTCCGGGAACAAATACTGTCCAAGTAAAGCAGCTAAGTGATTCTGAAATCGAAGTATATTTCCAAAGGATATGCGCAGAGAAAATGCAGGCTCTTGCAAATGGGCACAAGGCAATGAATATAACCGTTTCCAGTAGCCGCTATGTTATCGAAGTGATTTCCAACGAAGATCATCGTGCATTTATCAAAATTGGTCAGCAGAATCCTTCGAACACAGTGGCGCTCAGAGATCGAACGACATTGGAGACGGAAAGTGTACCTATGAAGGAGAGCCAGCTTTTGGAGTTGTACACTTTCTGCCTGATCGATTTTGAAACTGGAATTGTCAGCTATATCGGAATCAATGGTGCTCCAAGAATATCGGCAGTAAGAAATCTCTTTGATCAGGGAATTGACCGAGAGGAAAACGTTTCTGCTCATCTTGCGGCAATTATGACAAATGATATATTAGATGTCCTGGTGAAAAAGCATATCATCAGCAAGCTGTCTGTCACAGTTGCCGTTCCGGAAGATCAGATACTTTCTGATATTGGCTTAGACCGTGAAAGTTTCGATTCCGTGAGAAACATTAAAACTCGAATGATTACATACAAATTGGTCGGACGGAGAAACAAAAATATCTTTTCTTCAAGCGGCAAGCTCGCTGAAATGATTGCGTCAATAAAAATGAAATATGGTGACAATCTAAAAGGACTTAGTGCCAATGCAAAGGATTTCAATGAAAAATCTCAACCTTACGATCTGTTACAATATAATTTTACTAAAACGGTTATCTTGGGTAGAGACGATTCTGGGTTGTTGACGCTGGACGATTTCAAAGAAGCACTTGTACAAACATATACCTTGTACAAGAATGAACTTTTGAAATACAGCAGAGTATAATAAGTAATGGTGGTGAGAGGAATGACGAAGCTGAAAAATTGGATATGGTTGGGCATCGTATTGCTCTTGTCAATCGGTGTTTCTATTGTGTTATTCAAAAGTCCTCTTTTCGATATTTCAAAATTTGAAGAATTGGCACCGGATTTCCATTATAACGCAATTTCCTTGTCGGCAATTATTGGCGGTTTCCTGTTTACCGGAATAAGTATTCTTATTTCAGTTATAGACAAGGACAGAATCAAGCGCTTGTGGGATTGTAATTATTTGGATAATCTATATCGTTCTGCGTTTGTGGGAATGATTGCGAATGTCGCAACAATCATTGTTGCATTCCTGCTGGTTTTTCTGAACATTTGCCCTAAAGCGAATGATCTTCTTGTTAAAATAGAGATTACAACGCTTATTGTCGGAATCGTATTTTTTGCCTGGTGCATAAAGCATTTGATTTTTGTTATATCCAAATTAAAAGACCAATAAGTATATCCGCATAGCAAATAAGAGGACTTATGCCCATTTTGAGCTTAAGTCCTCTTGTTGCATATTTAGTTATTCTTCCATAACTTCCAGCATTATCCTGGCTCCCAGTTTGAAGCCATTCTGGAATATCAGGCAATCTGTGATGGTTTGGTATTCTCGCACGCAATCGGCGTATTTGTCGAACAATTCTTTCTGCTCGTCTGTCATGGTGAATTTGAGTTTTTCTTCGTTCTTGCAAATCAGCTCCAGTAGCTTCTTGTATTCTTTACAAGAGGATGTGTCATACTCGGTTGGTTCAATATTGCCATACCAAAATTCTTCAAGAATTCTCATACCACATCCTCCTCGTAGATCATTTCACGGAGAATGATCTCCTCTGCTCGGTTGCGGATGCTGCTCATAGCTCCAACCCATGCCATCTGATCGTGCTGCTTCATGCACTCTGTCGCGCCCTCAGTAGCTTTCATTTGCTCAGAGATAAGTTCAAGGCGGCGCTGTGCCTGTTCGTTCAGATCAGCCAGATACGTCCACAGTTTGCCGCTAAGGCACAGGTCGTTAAAACGGATGGGATTGTGCTCCTTGATATAATCTCTGTGCATACGCCCCCAACGACCAATAGGTCTGGCTTCCTCCGGTAAGCGAATATCGGGAATATAGTAATCACCACAACGGATATAGTTCAGTTCCTGCATCATATGTACCTCCACAAAAGCGTTTTTACGGGTAAAAAAAGAAGCGATACCCGGTTATCAAACCAAGTATCGCTAACTTTTGTTTAGCCAACCCCGTCTGACAGATGCCGTAAAATAGTTAAATTTTGGTTTAACTGTTTTACGAGCACCCGCCATTGCTCGGAGGCTTTTACGTTAATCTGTGTTCAATTCTGTTGGTTATTCTACAAGAAGAGCAAATCCAAGCTCGTCAACTGTTACGCCGACGGAGTTTTCCGCGAGCATTCCGTCAAACCATGCGATAAGGTCTGATATACAAAGCTGATAGGTTTCAAGAAGGTCGGCGTCAATTTCAATCTCGCCCTCGGTGTAATCATAGGTGAGAGCGGTGTCGACCGTATAGGTCGGCGCGTTGATATAGCCCTCAATATAGTTATACGTCGTGTAATCCGCGTCGGCATACTCGCAGTAGTAGAGAAGGCTGTTGGAATTCGTAAGCTCAATGCAGGAATACAGCACGTAGCCGTCCTCAAATTCCCAGATCACGTCAATATACATGACCTCGTATTCCTCGTCATATCCGAGGGAGTACCACGAGCCGTCGTCGTAATACTCATCGTAGGCGAAGTATCCTTCCTCTGCGGAGGTCTGATTTGTGTTCGCCCAGGCGTAGAGTGTGTCAAGGACACTGCTGCTTTCGCTGCCGCTATTGCCACCGTTGTCATCACTTCCCGTGTTGCCGCTATTGCCGCCGTTCCCGTCAAAGCTGCTCTCAAACACAGCAAAGCCGGTATCATTGAGTGTTACGCCTATCCGGTTTTCTTCAAGCATAAGCTCGAACCAGGAGATAAGGTCGACCACGTATTCCTGATATGCCGCAAGAGTTTCGGCGTCAATATCGCCCTCGCTGTAATCGTAATCAAGCGCGGTGCTTGCAGTGAACGTTGCCGCGTCGATATATCCCTCAATGGCGTTTATCACATTGTAATCTGCGTCGGTGTATTCAACGTAGTAGTAATGCTCGTAGGACGTCTCGTCAAACTCGATGGAGATATAAACGGAGGAGCCGTCCTCGTATTCCCAAAGCACGTCGATATATAACACACCGTAGTCAAAATCGTAGCCGAGCGAGTACCACGAGCCGTCATCATAGACGTTATCGTAGCAGAAATAGGTCTCCTCGTCAGAGGTGTAGTTGCTTTCTATCCACGCGTAAAGCACATCGAAGGCGGTGGAATATTCCTCGATAAATTCATCAAGGGGTGTTTCGTCTATGTAGGTGAGATTTTCAATTTCGGACACGGATACGGCAAAATTAAGATTTTGAGAATCGTCGCCGATAAGCGTCCACGTGTTTACGCCGATAACCTCGCCGTACGTGTTGAAGAGCGGTCCGCCCGAGTTTCCGCTTGATATGGACGCATCGTGCTGGATATGCATAACGCCGTCAACTTCACGCCCGGCATATGCAATTATGCCGTGTGAGAGGGAGGCGGTCATGCCCTCGGACGAGCCGAGCGCGTAGACGGTAGAGCCAACTCTCATGGGCTTGTCGCAAAGCGTAGCGAAGGGAAGGTTCTCCCCCTCGATTTTCAATATTGCGAGGTCGATGGTTTTGTCAAAGGCAAGCACGCCGACAAGCTCGTATTCCTTCTCGTCGATAGTTATAATTGCGGAGTATGCGCCCTCAATTACGTGATAATTTGTGAGCACCTGTCCGTCTGCGCTGATGATTGAGCCTGTTCCGATTGCATATTCCTCGCCGTTTTTATCGTAGGTCGTTATTTCGCCGACGTAGGAGAGCGCGCTGTCGTATATATCGCCCGCGAAAAGCTCGGGGAGGGAATATTCCTCGGTGCAGGAGTAGTCGCAGCCCTCTGCGGTGCACGTGTATTTTATAATTCCGTCCTGCTCGCAGGACGCAGCTGTCTGGACGCTACCCTCGTCAAGCGTGTGACCGAGAGGCTGGAGGGTTATCTGCGGGGAGATAACAACGCCGCAAACGCTGCAATGCGAGCCTGCGGTCTTACCGCTTTCGGTACATGTGGGTGCTACTGCGAGGTCTTCCGAAACGGTATGCTCGGTGGGCAGAAGTGCAAGATATTGCTTGTGGCCGCATTCACATTCCTGATACGTCGAGCCATAGGAGATGCAGGTCGCAGCCTTGTCTACCTTCCAGTCCGAGAAGATATGTGTATGCTCGGCGCTGTCTGCGGGCTTTTCTGTCGGTGCATCCGTGGGAGCCTCGGTCGGAGCTGTTGTGGGAGCTTCGGTAGGGTCTGACTTATCGTCACACGCCGCAAGCGTGAGGCAAAGCATTATTGCCAGAACAGAGAAAAATAAAGCAAATAACTTTTTTGCGTTCATGTTGATCCTCCTAAATTCTTGTGTAGGAATAAACTTTGTTTTGTGCTTTGATTATAGCACAATTTTTTTTGCGGTGCAAGAGGATAAGCGAAATTTCGCATCAAAAAAGGGGCTGAAATTCAGCCCCTTTTGAACTTTGAAATATTACTGTGCTTTGTTAACTGCAACGATGTAGACGTAGTTGCCGTCAACGGTTGCCATTTCTATCGTGCCGTTGTAGTTCTTTATGTAGCCGCGAACGATTACCGTGTCACCTACGCTTATAGTGCTGACACCTTCCTCAAGGCTCGCGGTGTAAATGAGCAGACTGCTTGTGCCGTCGCTGATATACACGTTCTTGTAAAAGCTTGTGAATTCGCCGATGGACTCAACGGTGCCGGTAACGAAAAACATATCCTGAGATGCCTGGCCGCTTGCAAGGTTTTTGCAAGCTTCGAGTGCCTCGGATGCCGAAACAGGATCGTCAAACGTGCCGTAATTGATTACGGGCTCCTCCGTGGGAGGCACAACGGGCTCCTCGGTGGGAGGCACAACGGGGTCTTCTACGGGATCGTCGCAACGGTGGAACTCGGTTACGAGAATGCTGAGGTACTTGCCGCCTCCGGTGATGTTTGTTACGTAGCCTGTAACGGATATGACAGCTCCGTTAAGCTCGGCAAGGAGAGCCTTCTGTTCTGCCGTGGGATAGCTGACGCTACCCGTTACGGTTGCGGAGCCTACCGTAAGGTTGTAGTAATTGCCCGACACGGAAAGCGTACCTATGACGGTAACGTATTCGGGGGTTATTGCGCTTGCGGTTGCGTATGCGTCCATTTGTGCCGCGTCGAGTGATTTGGGAGCGGGCTGCTCAAGGGTGACGGTGCTCTTTTTTTCGTACGTTGACGCAGCACCAAACTGCTTTGCACCGCCGTATGAGGACGTATCTCCCGATACGCTGACAACGTCACCGACGTATACGTCGGGGGTCCAGGTGTTGCCCTTGTAAACGAGGATCATACCCGTGCCGTCGGAGAGAAGGAATGACTGCGCGTTCACGCCAACTACAGTTCCCTCAACCGTATAGCTGCCAAGCTCACCTGCGAGCACGTCCGAGATTGACGTTCCGTCAGGGGTGGGGGGATCTATGGGATCTGTGGGATCTGTGGGATCACCGGGGATGTCGGGTGCTTTGCCAAGGTGCGTCATGAAGATGTTGACGTACTTGTTCCCGCCCGTGAATCCTGTTACGTAGCCCGTAACGGATATTACGGTGCCGTCAAGTGCCTGAAGCGCCGCCTTTGCGGGCTCATCGGGGTAGGAGACGCTACCCATAAGCGTTGCGCCGTCTACCGCGATGTTGTAATAGTTGCCGGAGACGGTGAGCGTTCCGGTTATCTTTATGTAATCGTATCTTGCAATTCCGTCGCCGAGAATAGCGTCAAAATCTGCACCCCAAAGCTCGGTGGGGGTGGGAAGTGTCATCTCCTCACCGGGGGTTGCCGTGTAGGTCGCGTCAATGTGGAACTGTGTGCCGCCTGCATGAGAGGTGGTCACACCCTCTACGTGGATATTGTCACCGAGCTTTACGTCAGGTGTCCAGCCGCCGCCTCTGTAGACCATTATGCTTCCAACACCGTCGGAAATGATGAAGGACTGCGAGTTGATAGCCGTGACGACACCGTCTGTTGCGTATTTTCCAAATTCTGCTGCGAGGATCTCGCTTATGGTCATCTCTGTAGGAGGAGTGACTGCGGGAGGCTCGTTGTCCAGAACCGTTACGGTTGCGGTCATAACGTTAAGATATTTTCCGCTGCCGGTTACGTTGGTAACGTATCCTATTATCTCAATATACTGACCGTCCATCTGAGTGATAACGTCCTTGAATTCTGCCATAGGATAGGAAATGCTTCCTACCATGGACGAGCCGTCTATAAGAAGGTTGAAGTAGTTGCCCGATACCTGGAGAATACCCTTTATCTTAACGAACAAGGGGGATACGGGATTTGCGGTTGAGTATGCGTTCAGCTGTTCTACGGTAAGCTCAACGGGCTCGGGGTGAGTGTATCCGTTGGGAACGGAGTTGGTAATCTCGTAGGTTGCCGTTGTTCCAAACTGCTTTGCACCGCCGTAAACCGTCGTGTCACCCGAGACGGTGACACTGTAGCCGACCTTTACGTCGGGGGTCCAGGTGTTACCCTTGTAAACAAGGATCATGCCCGTGCCGTCGGAAAGAAGGAAGGACTGTGCGTTATAGCCTACTACGTAGCCGTCAACGGTATAGTTGCCAATCTCGCCTGCGAGAACGTCCGCAACCGTTATCTCCGAGGGAGAAGGAGGAATGGGATTTTCGTCCGTGGGAGCCTCGGTGGGCGCGGATGTGGGAGCCTCGGTAGGCTCGGCCGTGGGAGCCTCGGTAGGCTCAGCCGTGGGAGCCTCGGTGGGCTCAGCTGTGGGAGCTTCGGTAGGAGCTGCCGTGGGTGCCTCGGTGGGCTCAGCCGTGGGAGCCTCCGTAGGAGCTGCCGTGGGTGCCTGGGTAGGAACGGGTATCGGGAGGCCTGTGGGCGTGGAGGGGACGTCAAGAGAGACCTTGATCTCGTCACAACCGACGACCGACAAAACTGCCGTAATAAGAAGCGCTGCTACCAGCAAATAGCTGATAAAAGATGTCTTTTTCATTTCTTTTTCCTTTCTGAAAATAAATATTTGAATGGGTTTCTTTTAAAATTGTATGCAATTTATCTTGTAAATTGCAAGATAATTGTAACACAAAAGTGGAGTGATGTCAAGGGAATTAACAAAAATATGTATATATACGCGTGTGCGGTGCAAAAAAGGGGCTGAAATTCAGCCCCTGAAAACTTATTTACCGTTTCTTGCTCCGTCCGACATAAAGCCTTTGCCGTCCTTTTCGTCGGCAGTGTACTCGTCCGAGTTTTCGTCGACGGTCTTGCCGTCTTCCTTGTCGGGTATGATCTCGTCAACGACGTCGGATACCATCTCGGAGGGTGTTGCTGTCGAGGGCTTTTCCGTCGTGTCCTCGCCGCCAAACATACCGCACGAGGCAAGACAGAGCGCCGTGATAAGCGCCGTTGCGAGCGTTACACAGGTTTTAATTCTATTTTTCATCTCTATCTCCAATAAATCAAAAAACTTACAGGGGAATACCCCACACCTATTTTGCCCCGATATCGGCAAAATATCCGTATATCCTCACGGCGGGAAAAATATATTTTATCGATTGGAATTCAAAATCATAAAAAGGAGGTTGCCGTGAGATACCGCAAAAGGGTGTTTTTCTTGATTTTTACCGTTTTTTCTCTCGTTCTTTTCCGTATGCCCGTCACCGCACAGACTCAAGCGCGCGCATATCTTGAGGGGTATTGGGATGATACGGGTATTTTTATACTGAAGGTCATGCTTGAGCCACAGGATATCTCTCTTTGCGGACTTGAGCTTGACGTTACCTATGACACCGATATTCTGACGCTCTCCTCGTGTGAGCGAGGGGACGCGCTGTCGGATCTGAGCTTTGACTGCTCCCTGAAGAGCGGAAGGGTGCGCCTTCTGTTCTGGGGAGAGGAAAATTCTATCCGCGGAGGCAGACTTGCAACGGTCTGCTTTATTTTCGCAGGAGCGGACGGTGAATGTGAGTTTTCTCTGTCTGTGCCCACCGATACGTCTGCAATTTATTTTGAAAATGACAGAATAATTGCGACGGATATTGCTCTTTCGGGCTTGAAGGTTCCTATTCAGAGCGCGTCGCAAGGCGGGCAGGAAGCTCCCCCTACGGAAAACTCGGGGGAGATTGAGACCTCGTTTCCTACTGAGCCGCCAACCGAAGGCTCGACGGACACATCCGTAGGGACCGGCGTCCCCGACGGTCTGCCAAATTCTTCGACGGACACATCCGTGGGAACTGATGTCCCCGGCGGCTTGCAAAATCCCCCCGCCGACACACAGCGACTGCGGGCGGGGCTTTGCGCCGCAAAAAACGTATGTCTTGTCCTCGCCTGCACGGCGAGCGGAGCAGGACTGCTCGCGGCAGTCCCGCTTCTTCTTCCCGATATATTCCGAAAGGGATATTTTTAGTGTGCCTTTTTTCTCTTTTGATATGCCTTTTTCGTGTTAAACAAAATTTTCCTTGATTTTGTGTTTAAACGGACGCGTTCAAGTCAAAACTCAAAGTACAAACTCAAACGCGCAAAGGAAGATAAAAATGATACCGAGCATCAAAAGAGGGGATATATTTTACGCCGACCTCAGCCCCGTTATAGGCTCTGAGCAGGGAGGACTTCGCCCTGTGCTTATAATTCAAAACGACGTGGGCAACAAGTACAGCCCAACGGTCATTGCCGCCGCAATTACATCAAAAACAGGCAAGGCAAAGCTGCCCACACATATTGACATATTCGCAGAGGGAACGGGACTTCTCAAGGATTCGGTCGTTTTGCTTGAACAGATAAGAACGCTTGATAAGCGACGTCTCAAGGAAAAGACGGGACGCCTGTCCCCCGCGAAAATGAACGAGGTGGACACCGCCATCGCAGTCAGTCTGAGCCTTTTGGGCGCAGGAGCGGCAAGCACTGCATATACCGAAGCTCAAAAGGAGCTTTTGCCGAGCGCGGCGGCTCTTGCGGGTGAAAACCGCGCCGTGTCGGGCACAAATGCGGGCGCGGGACAAAACAGAACAACGTAGGAGTGCAGAGTGCAGAGTGCAGAGTTAAGAGTGCAGAGCGCAAAGTTGATTTGTAGGGGAGGGGCTGCAACATTTGGTTGCGGCGGAGGGGATTTGCTTGCAAATAATGGCTTGCTCCTCCCGTCAGTGCAGAGTGAAGAATTAAGAGTGCAGAGTTAAGAGTGCAGAGTTAAGAGTGCAGAGAGTGGAGTGCGGAGTGAAAATTCACCCGCGCTCTTTTCTTTCGTTGTCTAGGTATGTTTTTACTCGAAATTGGTTGAATAAACCCTCTTGATTTTTGTGTGAATGTGTGGTACAATATACAGAGTGATAAATTGAAAGGAATAAATAGATTATGGCACTTGTAACAACCAAAGAAATGTTTAAGAAGGCATACGAGGGCGGCTACGCCATCGGCGCGTTCAATATCAACAACATGGAGATAATCCAGGCAATCACCGAGGCGGCACAGATAGAGCAGTCTCCCGTTATCCTTCAGGTATCCGCAGGCGCGCGCAAGTACGCAAAGCACGAATACCTTATGGCGCTTGCAAACGCGGCGATAAAGGACAGCGGCATCGACCTTGCGCTTCACCTTGACCACGGAGCAGATTTTGAGATCTGCAAGGCTTGTATAGACGGCGGCTTCACCTCCGTCATGATAGACGGCTCGCACCACTCCTTTGAGGATAATATTGCTCTCACAAAGCAGGTAGTCGAATACGCACACGCGCACGGCGCGGTGGTTGAGGGTGAGCTCGGAGTTCTCGCGGGCGTTGAGGACGACGTAGCAGCGGAGCATTCCTCCTACACCCGTCCCGAGGAGGTAGAGGAGTTCGTGTCCCGCACGGGCGTTGACTCTCTCGCTATATCCATCGGTACGTCCCACGGTGCGTATAAGTTCACCGCAAAGCAGTGTACGAGAAACGAGAACGGAGTTCTTGTTCCCCCTCCGCTTCGCTTTGATATTCTCGAGGAGGTCGGCAAGCGTCTTCCCGAATTCCCCATCGTTCTTCACGGTGCGTCCAGCGTAGCGCACGAGTGCGTAGCTGAAATAAACGCGCTCGGCGGTCAGCTCCCCGACGCGGTAGGTATCCCCGAGGAGCAGCTTCGCCGCGCAGCTAAAATGGCCGTATGCAAGATAAACATTGACTCCGATATCCGTCTTGCAATGACCGCGGGTATCCGCCGCGTGCTTTCCTCAAAGCCCGAGGCGTTTGACCCCCGTGAGTACCTCAAGGTCGGCAGAGAAGAAGTCAAAAAGATGGTACAGCACAAGATAAGAAACGTACTCGGTTCTTCTAATACACTTTAAGGATGGAAATGTGGGGGACCCCTTTTTCAAAAAGGGGTCCCCCACACCCCCTACCCAAAAACCTTCCAAAAAATGATAGAGGCAAATAATTATGAAATTTAGTCATACGTATACGACAAGATGGCATGATACGGATGCAAACAGAGTATTGCGCCCAAGCAAGCTTTTGATGTATATGCAGGAAACGGCAAATCTGCAATGCGCCGAGTTTGGCATACCGCTTGATGATTTGCGCGACGAAAAGGGCGTGGGCTTTATTTTAAGTCAGATATCGCTTAAGTTCTTCAGACCCGTGCCCGCGTTTGAGAAAATAGAGGTCAGCACGTGGTGCCGCGAGACCAAGGGCTTTTCGTTTTACAGATATTTCGATATAAAAATTGGCGAAGAGACGGTGGCGCAGGCGTCCAGCGTGTGGGCACTTGTGGATATTAACACGAAAAGTCTCGTTCGCGGAGACGAGAGCTTAGCTCCGCACTTTCCGTTCGATGAGCCCATCCCCGCCGACACGCTCCCGCCCAGAGCGCGCGTTGGCAGAGCGGAGGTGCTTGACTGCGTCGGAGAGCGAAAGATATACTACTCGGATATTGACTACAATATGCACATGAATAACACGAATTACCCCGATATGCTCTGCGATTTTCTCCCCGATATGCAGGGAAGATACGTCTCGGAAATGTCGCTGTCATACTTGAAGGAAGCACCCCTCGGCGCGGCCCTGAAGATAAACCGCGCGCTTCGCGAGGACGGATATTTCGTATTCAAGACTGAAAACGCGTCCGGCGAGACCTGTCTTGAGGCGATAGTCAAGCTTGAACGCATTTGACGGCAAAAGAGGCATCTGCAAACGCAGACGCCTCTTTTACTATTACTTTAATTTCCCAAGCTTTTCGGTGTTTGCAATGACGATAAGCTTTGCGCCTTCATTGAGGGGTGTTTCGGGATTTATCTCAATTCGGACGCTGTTACCCTCGCGTATTGCCACGATGTTGATGGAATATTTCTTTCTCAGATTAAGCTCCAAAAGGTTCTTGCCTACCCACTCGGGCTTTACGTCAAGCTCTATCATAGAAACTCCGCGCGACAGCTCTATCATATCCACAAAGCCCGATGACAAAAGGTTTTTTGCAAGTCGCGTGCCCGACTCGTTTTCAGGAAATACCACCTTGTCCGCTCCAACGCGGGAGAGGATTTTTTGGTGTGTTTCGTTGGCGCACTTAGCAATTACCGTCTTAACTCCCGCCTCCTTGCAAAGCATGGTTGCAAGCACGCTCGCCTCAAGGTTCTCGGCCATGGCGATTATGACCGTATCAATACTTGCGATTCCAAGTCGTTCTATAACCTCCGCGTTTGTGACGTCGGCACATTTGCAAAGCGGAATATCGGACATTGCGAAATGGACTTTTGCTTCGTCAATGTCTACGGCAAGCACGTCCGCGCCGCTTGCCACAAGCTCCTTTGCGACGGCGAGACCGTATCTTCCGAGACCGAATATAGCGTAGCTCTGATTCATACTCATATTTTATTCTCCTTTTATCCCACGCTTATATCCTCGGTGGGGTTTTTTATTATATTATGACTTTTCTTTTTGACGTTCAGCGCAAATGCAAGCGAAATAGGGCCGACACGGCCGAGATACATCGTCGCTGTGATAATAAGCTTGCCCGCCGTATTAAGCGCGGGAGTAATACCGCGGGTAAGACCTACGGTTGCGGTAGCGCTTGCCGTCTCGTACAAAATGTCAAGAGCAGAGGCGTCGGTACACGCCGACAGTGCGAGGGTTGACACCATAAGTATTGCAAACGACGAGCAAAGCACGGCGACTGCCTTTTTTAGTGTTTCCGTGGAGATGTTTCTGTTAAACAGCGTGACCTCATCCTTGCCGCGCACTGCGGATAGTGCGGAGGCGAAAAGCACGGCTACCGTGACCGTCTTGATACCGCCCGCCGTACCCACGGGCGAGCCTCCGATAAACATGAGAATCACACACAGAATTGACGAGGCATTCGTGAGATTTTCCTGCGGCACGGACGCAAAGCCCGCCGTCCTTGTAGTGACGGACTGGAAAATGCTGACCTGTATCTTGTCAAACAGCGACAGGTTGCCTATGGTGACGGGGTTGTTGTACTCAAACGCGAATATCAGGACGGCACCGCCGAGTATCAGAATAAGCGTCGTCCATATCGCAATTTTGCTGTGAAGCGTGAGCGAGCGCAGGCATTTAAGCCCTTTTCTTTTGAATTCAGGCATGATCCTTGCAATATCCCACCATACGACGTAGCCTATACCGCCGACGATTATAAGCGCGCAGGTCACGGCGTTTATCATGGGGTTTGCAGCATAAGAGCAAAGGCTGTCTGCGGCGAATATATCTATACCTGCGTTGCAGAATGCGGAAACGGAATTGAATATTGATATCCAGATGCCGCGAGCCCCGAAGTCGGGAACAAATACCGTCATATAAAGCAGAGCGCCGATGCCCTCCACGATAAACGTGCCGATAATTACCTTTTTGACGAACGAGGCAAGCCCCGAGAGTGTGTTGAGATTGAACGCGTCCTGAACGAGGAGCCTCTCGCCAAGTCCCATCTTTTTTTGGAGAGCGAGCATAAAGCCCGACATTACCGTAATGATACCAAGACCGCCAATCTGTATAAGAATGAGAATGACTGCCTGACCGAATATGCTCCACGTGCTGAAGGTGGGCAGAGTGACGAGCCCCGTCACACAGGTGGACGTTGTCGCCGTGAACAGCGCGTCGATATAAGGCACGCTGTGACCGCTTGCGGAGCTTATGGGAAGCCATAAAAGCAGGCTTCCGACGAGTATTGCCAGCAAAAAGCTCAGCATTATTATCTGCGCGGTGGACAGAGAATGTTTATACGTTTTTTTCATATCCAAGCCTTCAAAAATGAATTTGTGTTTATATTATAGCATTTTTTGAAATGCGTGTCAATATTATAGCATTTTTTGAAATGCGTGTCAATATCCCGACAAATATGCAAAAGCCCCGGTAAAGACCGAGGCTTTGATTTTTGCTTTTTGTCAGCACAGGCTGTACGCGTCCTCGTCGCAGATGACTGTTACGTCGGGGTGCGAGTAAAGGAGGGATGCGGGACAGCGGGGAGTAGGCTCATCCTTGAGGGTCGCCTTGATAGCCGCCGCCTTGGACTTGCCCGAGGCGAGAATAATAATCTTGCGAGCCTTCATAATGCTCTGTATTCCCATCGTGAGCGCACGGGTGGGAACGTCTGCCTCGCTCTCGAAAAATCTCGCGTTTGCCTTTATGGTGCTTTCGGTGAGATTTTCCATGTGCGTGAAGGGGATAGGATTGTCACTCGGCTCGTTGAAGCCGATGTGACCGTTCTGACCGATACCGAGCACCTGAATGTCCATTCCGCCGAGCTCGTCGATTTTGTCCTCGTGCGCCTTGCAGGCTGCCTCGGGGTCTTGCGCAAGCCCGTTGGGAACGTATGTGTTTGCCTTGTCAATATTGACGTGGTCAAACAGATGGGTGTTCATAAAGTAGCGGTAGCTTTGGTCGTTTTCGGGTGCGAGGGGATAATACTCGTCAAGATTTACCGAGCTTACCTTGGAAAAGTCGAGCTTTCCTTCGCGGTAAAGCGCAACGAGGTTTGCGTAAAGTCCCTCGGGAGTGCTTCCCGTAGCGAGACCGAGCACGCAGTCGGGCTTATTCGATATAACGTCATACATTATATCGGTAGCCACGTTTGACATTTCGTTGTAGTCTTTTACAACAATAACTTTCATATGTACCTCACATATATTTAGATTACTCTCACGCGGATAATTCCTTCGGTAGAGTTAAGTTTTGCGAGAATTTCGTCGTTTGCGGTGCCGACTATGTCAAGCATAGTATACGCCGCGTCGCCGCGGGACTTGTTGGTCATGTTCTCAATGTTGATACCGCACTCGGAGAAGGCTGCGGTAATAGTTGAGAGCATTGCGGGGATGTTCTTGTGGAGAACGCAGATACGGCAGTCGGTGCTTCTGGGCATGGAGACTGCGGGGAAGTTTACGCTGTTCTTGATGTTACCGTTTGTAAGGTAATCGTCAAGCTGGAGAGCCGCCATGACTGCGCAGTTGTCCTCGGACTCCTCGGTGGATGCGCCGAGGTGGGGGATAGCTACAACTCCCGGAACGCCGAGCACGTCTTCCGTGGGGAAGTCGGTAACGTACGCCGATACCTTGCCGCTTGCAAGCGCCGCCTTGAGGTCGTCAGCGTTTACGAGGTCTGCACGGGAGAAGTTGAGTATCTTGACTCCGTCCTTCATAAGCGAGATGGTGTCCTTGTTTATCATGCCCTTGGTCTGGGGCGTGGAGGGAACGTGAAGCGTGATAAAGTCTGCTTCCTTATATATGGTATCGTATGTCGCACCCTTGCGGACGTGGTGGTTCAGGTTCCATGCGCCCTCAACCGAAAGGTAGGGGTCGCAGCCGACGACGTCCATGCCGAGGTGGACGGCTGTGTTTGCAACGAGGCCGCCTATCGCACCAAGACCGATTATACCGAGGGTCTTGCCGCGAACCTCAGTGCCTGCGAACTTGCTCTTGCCCTTTTCAACCGTCTTTGCAACGTCCTCGGTGAGCGTTTTCGCCCACTCAATACCGCCTGCTACGTTACGGGCCGCGAGCATAAGACCGCAGATAACGAGCTCCTTTACGCCGTTTGCGTTGGCACCGGGAGTGTTGAAAACGACGATGCCCTCGTCTGTGCATCTGTCAAGGGGGATGTTATTTACACCCGCGCCTGCTCTTGCGATAGCGAGCAATTCGGGGTTGAAGGCGTATTCGTGCATGACTGCAGAGCGGACCATGATGCCCGCGGGGCTTGCTACGTCCTCGCCTACGGCGTATCTGTCGGCGGGAAGTCTGTCCGTGCCGACCTTTGCGATTTTATTGAGAAGCTTTATATTCATGACTGTTGATCCTTTCTTTGAATAGCCTTCCCCAAGGCAGGGAAAGGGGGACCGCGATAGCGGTGGATGAGGATGCACTGTTTATTATTGCATCACATCTGCTTTCACGCCTTGGGATTTTCCTCTGCGAACTTTTTCATAAATTCAACGAGAGCAACGACGCCGTCGTAGGGCATAGCGTTGTAAATAGACGCTCTCATACCGCCGACGGAGCGGTGTCCCTTGAGGTTTTTAAGTCCCGCAGCTGCCGCCTCGGAGGCGAACTTCTTGTCAAGGTCTGCGTCTCCCGTGACGAAGGTTACGTTCATCATGGAGCGGGAGTCTGCCTTTACGGGAGCCTTGTAGTAGTCCTGAGTATCAAGGTAATCATAAAGAACTGCCGCCTTCTTTTCGTTCATTTCCTTCATTACGTCAAGGCCTCCGATGGAGTTTATCCATTCGTAAACCAGACCTGCCATGTAAATAGCGTAGCAGGGAGGCGTGTTATACATAGAGCCGTTGTCAGCCATTACCTTCCAGTCAAGCATTGTGGGGATAGTCTCGTCGGCGTAGCCGAGAAGGTCCTCGCGCACTATCACGAGGGTAAGTCCTGCGGGAGCCATGTTCTTCTGCGCGCCTGCGTAGATGACGCCGAACCTGGATACGTCTATAGGCTCGGATATGATGCAGGACGACAGGTCGGCAACGAGCGGAACGTCTCCCGTGTCGGGAATATAGGAATATTTCGTGCCGTAAATGGTGTTGTTGAAGCAGATGTGAAGATAGGACGCGTCCTGGTCTACCATATCCTTCGTAATTACGGGCACATGGTCAAAATTGTCTTCCTTTGTGGTCGCGATGCACTTTGCGTTAAAGCCCATCTTCTGCGCTTCCTTGTAAGCCTTGCCCGAGAACTGACCCGATACCGCGTAAAGAGCCTTTTTTGCGGGCTTCAGATTTATAAGGTTTAAGGGAATAGCGGAGAACTGTGTGGAGGCGCCGCCCTGAAGGAAAAGAACCTTGTAATTGTCGGGGATGTTCATAAGAGTGCGGAGGTTTGCCTCTGCCGCAGCTATGATCTTTTCGTAATCGGGGGAACGGTGGCTCATTTCCATAACGGACATTCCCGACTCACCGTAGCATATAAGCTCGCTCTGTGCGCGCTGGAGCACGGGCATGGGAAGCATTGACGGACCTGCTGAAAAATTGTAAACTCTGTTCATGTGAAAGAACCTCCGTGGGAATTATTCTCCCGCCTGCGCGGGAGGCTTTGATTACTTCTCATTATATATCAAAATCCGTCGGCAGTCAAGGAATTTTTTTATGTTTGTATAATTTGACATAAAAAATCATGCCGTGAAATGAATTTTGGTAACTTTTTAGCGTTTTAAAGCGATAAATTGCCAGCTTGCCCAACATGAGGAAAAAACAACGCATCAAAGCCATAAAACTTGTGCAAAATCATTGACAAGCATAGGAAAATTTGATATAATTAAATTTAACCGTGGGCATTTTTGCTTTGGTGAAAACAACGAGTGACAAAAATCAAAGGGGAGGATAGCCATGTCAGAAATCAGAATATGCGCGCCGTCAAGAATTTACGGCTCGTACAACGGCGGCAGATTTTCGGCTCGCGCGATGATAGAATATATGTCAAAAATAGGCTTTGACGGTGTGGATATCTCTCTGGAGAGCGTCGACGTCCTTGACGACAGCTACAAAAGCGTATATTACAGCGTAAAGACTGCGGCAAGGGCAAGGGGGCTTGAGATCCCATCGTGTCACCTTCCGTATTATATGCCGGACCCGTCTGATAAGGTTCTCATGGAGGGCTTTTCAAAGCAGCTCAAAAAGGGAATTGACATCGCCGCACACATAGAGATACCGCTCGCGGTCATTCACCCCATCGCTCTGCACGCAAAAAGCGTCACTGCAGAGGAGTGGGCGCGAAGAAATCTTGAATTTCTTGCACCGATATGTCAGCACGCGCGACAGAGAGGCGTGAAGCTTCTTATTGAGAACATGGCGAGTAATTGCGAGGGCGACGGTGACCACCTCTTTGGCAGTAACGCGACTGAGATTGCCGCGCTTGCGGACGCGCTCGGCGTCGGCTGCTGCTGGGATTTCGGACACGCAAATCTTTCGCACAGAGGCGAGGATGAGGTCAAGCTCCTCGGAGACAGACTAAGTCTTGTTCACGTGCATGACAATAACGGATATACGGACTCCCACCTGCCGCCCTTTGAGGGAAGCGTAAATTGGGAGTGTGCGATGAAGTCGCTGAAGGAAATGGGATACAGGGGCTATCTCAACATAGAAATGTCGGCGTGGGCACTGTCCCCCGACGAGTATATACGCGAGCAGTTCGGCAGAAAAACGCTCTACCTCGGACAGAGGCTCGCGTCAATGATATAGCCTTCCCCTTGGGGGGGAAGGTGGCGCGACCTTGCGGTCGCGACGGATAAGGCGGTTGATGAGGCTGCCGAACTGCCTTATCTTACTTCACACTAAAAAAAAGAATACCTCACGCCGCAAGGCAGAACGGAGAGAATACAATGATTTTATACAATTCGGCAACGAGAAAAAGAGAAGAATTCATACCCCGCGAGGCGGGCAAGGTCAGCATGTATACCTGCGGACCCACCGTATATCACTTCGCTCATATAGGAAACCTCCGAACCTATATTATGGAGGACGTGCTTGAAAAGTACCTTTCCTACACGGGACTTGACGTTACCCGAGTTATGAACATCACCGACGTGGGACACCTGTCCAGCGACGGAGACGAGGGCGAGGACAAAATGCTCAAGGGTGCAAAGCGCGAGAAAAAGACGGTGCTTGAAATAGCAAAGTTTTATACCGACGCGTTCTTTGCGGACTGTGCAAAGCTCAACATAAAGACGCCCGCGATAGTCAAGCCCGCGACGGAGTGCATACCCGAATTTATCGCGCTCGTAGAGGGTCTTCTTGAACGCGGATACGCGTACGAGGCAGGCGGAAACGTGTACTTTGATACGTCAAAGCTTCAGCAGTATTATATCTTCAACGACTTTGAGGAGGACGACCTTGAGGTGGGCGTCCGCGAGGGCGTTGAGGGCGACGCAAACAAGAGAAACAAGGCGGACTTCGTGCTTTGGTTTACAAAGTCAAAGTTTGATTCGCAGGAGCTCAAGTGGGAGTCTCCCTGGGGCGTAGGCTATCCCGGCTGGCATATTGAGTGCTCGGGAATAAGCATGAAATATCTTGGCGAATATCTTGATATACACTGCGGCGGAATTGACAACCAGTTCCCCCACCATACCAACGAGATAGCGCAGACGGAGTCCTTCGTAGGACACAAGTGGTGCAATCATTGGTTCCACGTATATCACCTCAATACAAGCTCAGGCAAGATGTCCAAGTCCACGGGTGAGTTCTTGACGGTCTCGCTTCTTGAGTCCAAGGGCTATAACCCCTTGGCGTACAGATTCTTCTGCTTGCAGTCGCACTACAGAAAGAACCTTGTATTCACGTATGAAAACCTTGATAATGCAACGGTCTCCTACAATAAGTTCATAGCGAGACTTGCACAGCTTGACCCCGCCGACGGAGAGATAGACGAGGCAATGTTTGCAGAGGGCAAAAAGAAATTTACCGACGCGCTTGACAACGACCTCAACACCTCTCTTGCAGTCACGGCGCTCTACGACGTGCTCAAGCTCAAGACCAACGGCAAAACCAAGCTTGCGCTCGTTGAGGACTTTGACAGAGTTATGTCCTGCGGATTTATCGCCGCGGCAGAAAAGGTAAGGGCCGAGAAAAAGGCAGAGGAAGAAAAGAAAAAGGCAGAATGTGCGTATGACGAGAGCGACCCCTTCGTGCAGGAAATTCTTTCTCTTATCGAGGCGCGAAAGCAGGCAAAGAAGGACAAGAATTTTGCCGAGGCTGACCGCATCCGCCAGTACCTTCTCGATAAGGGCGTAACGCTTATTGACTCGCGCGAGGGAACGACCTTCAAAATCGACTGATCTGGAGACGGGAATGAGTAAAATAAAGGATATTTACGAAAAGCACAAGGTTGTCATAAAATATCTTGTGTTTGGAGTTATAACGACCGTCGTGTCGTTTTCCGCGTTCTATATCTGCCTTTGGGTGGCGACGGAATTTTTCGGCGCGCTTGAGCACGGTAAGGACAGCACCCGATACCTCGTCGCAAATATCGTGGCGAATATTATCAAATGGTGCGCGGGAGTGCTGACGGCGTTCTTTACGAACAAAAAGTGGGTATTCAACGATGCGGACAATAGTGTTTCCACACCAAAGCAGCTGCTTGTGTTTGCGGAGGGCAGAGTGCTCACGCTCGTTATGGCGCTGATACTTCAGTACCTGTTGGAGCTTTTGTTTGCGGTGATAATCACAAAGGATATGACGGTATTCGGGCTCGTCTTTACCGCCGAGATAATCGGCACGACAGTCGCGCTTGTTATTTACTCGGTAATCGAGATAATCGCAAATTATTATTTCAGTAAGCTCATAGTTTTCAAAAAGAAAAAGGACGAATAATAAACAATCATGTCGGAGAGGATAATCCCTTTCCGACATGATTTTTGCTTTTTAAGTGCAAAAGCAAACAAAGAGTGAACAAAGAGTAAATATTCGTTCACAAAAACTTGACAATGCGCAGGCAAGATATTAAAATAATTATATATGCTTATTTACAGAAAGGCGTAAACTATGCTGAAAAGTATGACATCCTTCGGGAGAAGCAGACAGAGCATCAACGGCAAGGATATATGCGTTGAGATAAAGTCTGTCAACAACCGATACTTTGACTGTCAGGTAAAGCTTCCGAGAGCTTATTCCCATCTTGAACAAAAGATAAAGCCCTATCTGCAGGGCAGAGGAATATCGCGAGGAAAGGTCGACGTGTTCGTGACCGTTGATTTTGCAGAGGCGACCGACACCGAAATTACAGTAAACACCGAATATGCCGAGAGATATATCGCGGCACTCCAAAAGCTCAAGAGAGATTTTGGGCTTAGCGGCAAAATAACCGTTATGGACGTTGCAAAGGCTCCCGACGTTCTGACCTTCAAAAAGAAGGATGAAGACGAGCACGATTGGGAGGACCTTAGCGCTGTTCTTTCTGCGGCGGCTGACGCGTTCCTTGGTGCGAGAGTGTCCGAGGGAGAGCGGATCAGAGCGGACCTTGAGGGCAAGGCGGCGCACATAAAAGACGTTGTGGAGCAGATAAAGACGCTGTCCGAGAGTGACATAGGCGGCTACAAGGCGAGACTTGAGGAAAAGCTTCGCGCGGTGCTTGCGGATAACAACGTCACGGTTGACGAGAACAGAATACTCACCGAGTGCGCAATATACGCCGATAAAGCGGCTATTGACGAGGAGCTTGTGAGACTTGGCTCGCATTTTGAGGCGTTTGACGGTTATCTTAACTCCGACGAGCCCGTCGGACGAAGTCTGGATTTTCTGTTGCAGGAAATGAACCGCGAGATAAACACCGTCGGCTCAAAATGTGCAAACGCGTCTATTGCAAAGCTTGTGGTCGAGGTCAAGACCGAGCTTGAAAAGATACGCGAGCAGATACAGAACATAGAGTAAGTGCAGAGCAGACAAAGTGCAGAGTGCAGAGTGCAGAGTTAAGACAATAATCTAAGGAGCAGAAAATGAAATTTATAAACATAGGCTACGGCAACATGATCGCCGTTGAGCGAATAATCGCAATAGCAAGTCCCGAGAGCGCACCCATAAAGCGTCTCATTCAGGACTCAAAGGACGCGGGCCGCGTTATTGACGTCACCTGCGGCAGAAAGACCAGAGCGGTGGTCATCACCGACTCCGACCACGTCATTCTCTCAATGCTTCAGGCGGAGACGATTGCAAACAGACTTGACTCCGACGATACGCTCGACGAGGCAGACGATACCGACGAAAACTAATTTGAAAAATAAATCACAATAATAAACAGAGGAGAAAAATCATGCTTTATCCAACAATAAACGAGCTTACAAAGGGACAGTTCAACAGATACGAGCTTTCGCTCGCAACCGCAAAGTGCGCGCGCATAGTAACAGACGAGTACGTTCAGCAGCGCGAGGATGCGGAGCACGCAACGGCAGGCGGTAAGGACAGCGACCATCCCATCAACACGATGATCGACAAGGACCTTCGCGATGACAAGGCAGTAAAGACTGCGATCAAGAGGATCCACGAGGGCGACTACGTTATCGTAAGACGCGAGGCAGAGGAGACTGCTCCCGAGACCGCAGAGGACTGCGAATAATTCTTATTTGAAAAATTTCAGAGGAGGTGTAGTATGCAGAAAGAGACAAGCGCAAATTACGAATACGTATCGGTGTATTTGCTTGACAGTCCGTATGCAATAGACACCTCCTATGATTATTTCGTGCCTATTGACCTGCGCGGACAGATAAAAAGGGGCAGCTTTATAACAGTCCCCTTCGGAAGGACTAACCGCAAGCAGATGGGAATAGTCTGGGAGATGCTTTCGTCAAGTGCATATAAAAATCCAAAGTCGGTCAGCGGTGTCTGTGCCGACAGAAATCCTCTGTCCGAGGAGATGCTTGGGCTTTGTATGTATATGAAAAACCAGCTGCTTTGCACTGTGGGCGACGCCGTCAGATGCGCCGTCCCGGCGGCGGCTCTCGGAAGGCTTGCACAGTATTATTCACCCGCCAAGGGTTCGTCCCCGAATGCCTCCGCAGGATTTACGACCGCAGATTTGTTCGTTTACGAGTATATAGTCTCGAAGGGACTTGTCAGCATGGACACCTTGAAGGGCAAGTTCGGCGCGGCAGCAGCAAACGAATCGGTTGAAAGGCTGTTTTCAAAGGGAATGCTTGAGAGAAGCCTTGAATCGGGCAAGGTCATGGGGGAGCAGTACGAAAGCTACTACTTCATTGCGGACGAGGAGGTAATCTCAAGAGTAAAGATAACCTCCGAAAAGCAAAAGCTTATTATGGAGATACTTGCGTGCGGCAGAGATATGACCGCGAGGGAGATACTTGCGGCAAGCGGCACGAGTGACGCGCCCCTGAAGGCTCTCGTTGAAAAGGGTGCGGTCATAAAAAAGCAGGAGAGAATTTACAGAGACGGGCAGGTGGGCGAATTGCCGCCTCCCGTAGAGTATAAGCTCAACGCAGAGCAGTCGGCGGCGGTTGAAAAAATAAGCGCGCATATATGCTCGCGCGAGCCTCGCGCATGTCTGCTTTTTGGCGTTACGGGCAGCGGAAAGACCAGCGTTATAGTCTCGTCTATTGACGTCGCGATAGCTGAGGGCAGAGGAGTTATCGTCCTCCTCCCCGAGATAGCTCTGACACCGCAGACCTTGAATATCTTCCGCTCAAGATACGGCGAGAGAGTGGCCCTCGTTCATTCGGGGCTTTCCGCAGGCGAGAGATACGATGCTTACACAAGAATAATTTCGGGTGAGGCGGACATCGTCGTAGGTACGCGCTCCGCGATATTCTCACCCGTCAAAAACCTCGGACTTATCGTTATTGACGAGGAGCACGAGGCAACCTATAAATCGGAAACCAACCCAAAATACCACGCAAGAGATATTGCAAGGTGGAGATGCGCGCACTCGGGCGCGGTCATGCTTTTGTCATCGGCAACCCCGAGCGTTGAAAGCTACACCAAGGCAGTCGAGGGAAAATACGACCTTATCAGGCTGACCGAGCGGTACGGCGAGGCAAAGCTGCCCGAAGTCAAAATATACGATATGAGACGCGAGGCGCAGACGGGCAACACGTCTCCCCTGGGACAGGTATTGCGCGACGAGCTGAAGGCGGTCATCAGCCGCGGCGAGCAGGCGGTGCTGTTTTTGAACAGACGCGGATATAATACCACGGTGAGCTGTCGCTCCTGCGGTGAGGTCATTCGCTGTCCGCATTGCTCGGTTTCAATGAGCTACCACGCCGAGCACGGAAATCACGAAAAGGGCTTTTTGTTCTGTCATTGGTGCGGAACGAAAATGAGACTGCCCGAGACTTGTCCGTCCTGCTCATCCGAGCATCTGGCGCGTATTGGCTTTGGCACACAGAGAATAGAAAGGGAGCTTTCGCTCATGCTCCCCGAGGCGAGGATACTCCGTATGGACGCGGATTCCACGTCGGGTAAAATTTCCACGCGTGAGCTGATAGAGAAATTCCGACGCGGCGAGGCGGACGTCCTCCTCGGCACGCAGATGGTGACTAAGGGACACGATTTCCCGAACGTCACGCTCGTGGGAGTGCTGCTTGCGGATATGTCGCTGTACCTTGACGATTACCACGCAAACGAGCGCACCTTTTCAATGCTCACGCAGGTCATCGGCAGAGCGGGACGCTCCGAGCGCGACGGCATGGCGATAATACAGACCAACAATCCTGACAACGACACTATAAAGCTGGCTTGCCGTCAGGACTACGAGGCGTTTTACAATACCGAGATAAGACTTCGCAAGCTGCTCACCTTCCCGCCCTATTGCGACGTTGCGGTGCTGACTGTAATTTCGGGTGACGAAAAGCAGGCGTTGCTTACGGCAACAAGGCTTGCGGCAGAGATAAAGCGGCTGACAAGCTCTGCGGACGGCAGGTATGCCGACGTGCCTCTTGAGGCGTTCGGCCCGTTTGAAGCGCCCGTATATAAGGTCGAGGAAAAGTTCAGAATGAGAATGGTAATAAAGTGCCGACTCAACAAGCGCAGCCGCGCTATGTTCTCCGAGCTTTTGCAGACCTTCAGCAAGGAAGGAAAGGACAAGACCATCCTTACCGTTGACTTTAACCCCACGGGGCTATAAAGTGCAGAGTGCAGAGCGGATAAAGTGCAGAGCGCAGAGTGAAGAGTGCTGAGTGCGGAAAATCTGCAAAAAAATCACAAGAAAGAAGGTTTATATAAATGGCAAAGCTTAAAATCGTAAAGGTAGGCGACGACACGCTCCGCAAGGTGTGCCGTCCCGTTGATACAATAACCCCCAGAATACTCACACTGCTTGACGACATGGTACAGACCATGCGCGCGGCAAACGGCGTGGGTCTCGCCGCACCTCAGGTGGGCGTCCTTCGCAGAATTGTCGTTGTGGAGGTCGAGCCGGGTGAGGTCTACGAGCTTATCAACCCCAAGATCATCGCCTTTTCGGGCGAGCAGGAGGGTGCGGAGGGCTGTCTCTCCGTTCCCGGACAGTGGGGGCTTGTCAAACGCCCCATGCACGTTACCGTCCGCGCGATGAACAGACACGGACAGATAGTTGACTACACGGGCTCGGAGCTTCTCGCTCGCTGCTTCTGTCACGAGATAGATCACCTTGACGGCAAGCTCTATATCGACAGAGCCGAGAGAATGCTCACAGAGGACGAGATAGAGGCTGACGACTGATAAGCCGAGGAGGTTTTGCGTTATGAGAATTTTATTTATGGGAACGCCCGACTTCGCGCTTGCGTCGCTCAAGGCGCTCTGCGAGGCGGGACATGACGTTGCGGCAGTGGTGACACAGCCCGACAAGCCGCGAGGCAGAGGACATTACCTCACCCCTCCCCCCGTTAAGGTCTATGCGCAGGAGAAAAATATCCCCGTGCTTCAGCCCCTGACGTTACGCGGCGAGGAATTTGCAAAAACTCTTGAGGACATAGACCCCGAGCTTATCGTAGTTGTTGCTTACGGAAGAATACTTCCTAAAAATGTGCTGGAATACCCCAAATATAAGTGCGTAAACGTCCACGGCTCGCTTCTCCCCGAATACAGAGGTGCGGCGCCCATGCAGAGAGCAATAATCGACGGCAAAAGGGTGACGGGTATTACCACAATGCTTATGGCAGAGGGGCTTGACACGGGAGATATGCTTCTCAAGGCAGAGGCAAAAATAGAGGAAAACGATAATTTTGAGACTATACACGACAGGCTTGCCGCCCTTGGCGCGTCGCTTTTGCTTGATACGGTAAAGGGACTTGAGTACGGCAGCATAACGCCAATACCGCAGGGCGAGGGCGCGACGTACGCCGCAAAAATTGAAAAGACCGACTGTCTTATAGATTTTTCAAAGCCTGTGGACGAGGTGCATAATCTTATCCGCGGACTTTCCCCCATTCCGCTGTCGTTTACTCACACGCCCGACGGGAAATTGCTAAAGATAACCGAGAGCAGAATTTTCTCGCGCAAGGCAACGGGTGAGGCTTGCGGCAAGGTAATTTCCACCGACGGCGAAATAAGAGTTGCTTGTGCCGACGGCGTTATTTCTCTTCTCGGCGTAGTACCCGAGGGCAAGGGAAGAATGTCTGCCGCCGACTTTATAAACGGCAGAAAAATATCTGTAGGCGATATTCTTTTCTGATTTTTTTGGTAAAATACGCATACGATAAAAGTAATTTTGCCGTGACAAAATAAGCATATATTATTCAAAAGGAGAATTTCTATGCTTTTCGGACTTTTTATGGGAGACTGGACTATTCTTATCCTTTTGCCCGCCATGATATTTGCAATTATCGCGCAGGCAAGGGTGCAGTCCACCTTTAACAAATACAGTAAAACGAGGACATTTTCGGGGCTTGACGGCGCTTCCGTTGCCCGAATGATACTTGACAAAAACGGGCTTTACAGCGTGAGAATTGAACGCGTTCACGGACACCTGACCGACCATTACGATCCGAGGGCTAACGTGATAAGGCTGTCGGACTCCACGTATTCAAGTGACAGCGCGGCGGCAATAGGTGTTGCCGCTCACGAGGCGGGACACGCCGTTCAGCACGCCGTGGGATATTTTCCCATAAAGCTTCGTATGGCGATAATCCCCATCACGAGATTTGGCTCGGCTCTCGCTATGCCGCTGTTTCTTATCGGAATGCTTTTGACGGCGTTTTCGTATAACTCGGGAATAGGCGAAATATTTATGCTGCTCGGTATACTGTTCTTTTCGTTCAGCACGCTGTTTCAGCTTGTGACTTTGCCGACGGAATTCAACGCCTCGTCAAGAGCGATGGAGGCTCTGAGGGGCTCGGGCAGACTTGGCTCGCAGGACCTTTCTGCCGCAAGGCAGGTGCTTTCTGCGGCGGCTATGACGTACGTCGCGGCGCTTGCAACCTCGCTTGCCTATTTGCTGCGATTCATTTTGATATTTATGGGCGCGTCGGGCAGACGGCGCAATTAAATGCAATCTTCACGGCTTTTTGTTCTGAAGCAGCTTGAGCATAAAGCTTTTATCGTTTTTTATTGACATTATATTTGGAGTGTTTTTTGGAAAGGGCGTGGGAAAACCTTTTTTTCAAAAAAGGTTTTCCCACATTCCTATCCCTCCACAGAAAGGAGAAGGCTGTGAGTCCGAGAAGGCTTGCGTTTGACGTGCTCAAAAAAATGAGCGCGGGCGGACAGTATTCAAATATTGCCATTGACAAGGCGCTTGCGTCGGCAGAGCTGAGCGAGGCTGACCGTGGGCTTTTTACGGTGATAGTCATGGGCGTGCTGGAAAGAAAAATCACGCTGGACTACGTCATAGACAGGCTCGCTGCCGACTCAAATAAAATTGAAAACGACGTAAGGATACTTTTGCGCATGGGCTTATATCAGCTCATGTTCCTTGACAGAGTTCCCGAGTATGCGGCGATAAACGAGACGGTAGGGCTTGCACCGAGACGGGTTAGGGGCTTTGTCAACGCGATGCTCCGCGCGTATTTAAGAAAAAAGGGGTGCATAGAGTATCCCGATAAGGATAAAAATGCGGCGGAGTATATCTCCGTAAAATACTCCTTTCCCATAGAGCTGACCGAAAGATTTATCTCGATTTTCGGTGAGGACAGAACCTGCAATATCTTTGATTTTTACAATCAGACGCCGCCCATGACCTTGCGCGTCAACACGCTCAAAACAAGCCGTAAGGATTACGCGGCGGAGCTTGACAGAGCAGGCATAAAATACGAGCTGACGGAAAATTCACCTAACGGAATAAAGGTGTACGGCGCGTCTTTTTCTCGCTTGCCGAAATCTGACGAGGGATATTTTTTTGTTCAGGACGAGGCGTCGCAGATATGCGTTGAGGCACTTGGAGCGAGGTCGGGGAATTTTGTTATCGACTGCTGCTCGTGTCCCGGCTCAAAATCCTTCGGCGCGGCGATAAGCATGGAAAACACGGGCAAAATTTTGTCCTGCGACCTGCACGAGAGCAAGCTCTCGCTCGTTGAGTCGGGGGCAAAGAGACTTGGGATTGACATAATCACCACGCGCGCAACCGATGCGCGCAAATATGACGGGACGCTCTGCATGAGCGCGGATGCTTTGCTTTGTGACGCACCCTGCTCGGGCTTTGGCGTTATGGCAAAAAAGCCCGAGATAAGATATAAGGACTTAACCGAATCGGACAAGCTTCCGAAAATTCAGTCGGACATTTTGGAAAACGTGTGTAAGTACGTAAAGGTCGGCGGTGCTTTGGTCTACTCCACGTGTACCGTTTTCCCCGAGGAAAACACTGCGGTTGTAAAGAGCTTTCTTAACGCGCACCCCGAATTTGTCGCGGAGGATTTCAACGTGGGCAACCTTTCGTCCGAGTGCGGTATGCTGTCGCTTTTCCCCGATATTCACAAGACCGACGGATTTTTCATCGCAAAAATGAGAAGAATATAGATAAAGTGCAGAGAGCAGAGTGCAGAGTTAGCCTTCCCCTGTGGGGAAGGGGGACCGCTTTAGCGGTGGATGAGGAGAGCCCCATCTATGATTACAGCATGGTGCTTGCGGAGTGCAGAGTGCGGAATTAAAAATACGGAGGATTGCTCTCACCGTGAATGTAAAAACTAAAAGGACATAACATGAAAAATATATATTCATACACACCGGAGGAGCTTGAGGCTTTAATGATTGAGATTGGCGAGCCGAAATATCGCGCAAGCCAGATTTTCTCCCAGCTCCACAAGGGAATTTTGCTCTCGGAAATGACTAACGTGGGCAAAAAAACCAAGGAAAAGCTTTGCGGCGTAGTCGATGCCGCGCTCCCAAGCATAAAAAGGAAATTAGTCTCGCAGATAGATGGGACGGTCAAATATCTTTTTGAGCTTTCGGACAAAAACTGTATTGAGTCCGTAGTCATGAAATACGAGCACGGATACACCATTTGTGTATCCTCGCAGGTCGGCTGTCGCATGGGATGTAAATTCTGCGCGTCAACTCTCGCGGGCAGGGTCCGTGACCTTGAGGCAGGCGAGATGATAGGGCAGGTCCTTGCGGCAAACCGTGACCTCGGTATCCGCATTTCAAATATCGTCATGATGGGAATAGGCGAGCCGCTTGACAATTTTGACAATTCGGTCAAGTTTTTAAGGCTTGCAAATCACGAAAGCGGCGTCAATATAGGTTATAGACATATATCTCTTTCCACCTGCGGCGTCGTGTCGGGAATATACAAGCTCGCCGAGCTTGACCTCCCAATTACACTGTCCATATCTCTCCACGCGCCCGACGACGAGACGCGCTCGGAGATAATGCCCGTCAACCGTCGCTGGGGCGTCTCGGAGCTGCTTTGCGCGTGCCGTGACTATTACAAAAAAACGGGACGCAGGCTCTCGTTTGAATATACCCTTATTTCGGGCAAGAACGATTCAAGAGCACTCGCCGAAAAGCTCGCGCAGGTGCTCAATTCCTCCCTCCGCACAAAGACGGAGACCATGCCCATTCACGTAAATCTTATTCCCGTCAACGAGGTTGGAGAGACGGGATTTAAGCCCGCCGACAAACGCGGAATAAAAGATTTTGCCGCCACCCTTGAGATGCGCGGCATTCGCGCGACAGTTCGCCGCAAGCTCGGTTCGGACATAAACGCCTCCTGCGGACAGCTCAGGCGAGAGGACGCGGAGGGGTGAAGACGCAGAGTGCGGAGTGCAGAGTGCAGAGCGCAGAGTGCAGAGTTAGCCTTCCCCTGTGGGGAAGGTGGCGCCGAAGGCGACGGATGAGGAGAGCCCCATCTATGATTACTGCATGGCGCTTGCGGAGTGCGGAGTGCAGAGCGCAGAGTGCAAAATAGCCTTCCCAAAGACAGGGGAAGGTGGATTTGCCGAAGGCAAGGACGGATGAGGATGCACCATTTTTGATTATTACGGCACGATACATAAAATTTGTGAGGTGTATCATGCAAAAAAACAGACGGGAAAATAAAGGTAAAATTTCAAGAAAGCTCATAATCGCCGCAGTTGTGACGACGGTGGCGTTTGCAATAACGAGTATTGCGGTATTCTACACGCTTTTTTACCGTAAAATTGACGCGTACGAGTACACGTTTCCCGATTTCGTGGGCTCGTATGAAGCCGACCTGCCAAGCTCGGACTTTGAAATAAAAAAGAATTACGTTCCGTCGGATATATATCCCGAGGGAGTTATCATTTCGCAGTCGCCCGACGGGCTTTCGGCAAAAAAGATAAAAAAAGGACAGTCTCCCGTTCTGACGCTCAATATAAGCTCAGGCAAGGAAAGCTTTGTCCTCCCAAATCTTACCGATATGTCTCTGCGCGAGGCAGAGACAGCTCTCCGACAGCTGCAGACAAAGGTGAAGGTCGTACGTATTTACGGAGACTTTGACGCGGAGAGGGTGAGCGAGACCAAGCCGCAAGCCGACAAAATAATCCACACGGGCGATACGGTGATTTTGTATGTTGAAACGCCGAAACGAATAGACAGGGTCAAGCTTCCGAGCGTTATAGGTCTTGACGTGGACGAAGCGGCGCGCGTGTTCACCGAGGCAGGGCTTGAATTTGAAATCGAGGAAGGCTTTGATTTTGATAAAAATACGGGCGAGGTCATTTTTCAGTCACCCGTTCCAAACGCGTATATAAACAAAGAAACAAAAGTAACCATAACGGTAAACACAGATTAAGTGAGGTATCCATGGCGGACAACGCAAAAGGAAGGATAATCAAGGGGGTCGGCGGACTTTACACCGTGCGGCTTTCCGACCGCGATCTGCAATGCAGAGCGCGCGGCTCATTCAGACATTCAAATATAACTCCGCTCGTGGGGGACTGCGTCACGCTCGGCATTGACGAGCGCGGCGACGCCGTTATAGACAGGATAGATGAGCGTAAAAACTCGCTTATCCGTCCCCCGCTTGCAAATATTGACTATATTTTCGTCACTATGGCGGCGGCGTCTCCAAAGCCCATGCTTGACATGACGGACAAGCTGTGCGCCATTCTTGAGCACAACTATATCACGCCCGTCATAGTGGTGGGCAAGTGCGAGCTTGACAGAGAATATGCAAACGAGATAAAAAGTATTTACGAAAAGGCGGGATACCGCGTCTTTATTCTGTCCTGCGTGACGGGAGAGGGAATTGACGAAATTCAAGCGTTCGTAGATGGAAATCTCGCGGGTAAAATATCCGCGTTTGCGGGTGCGTCGGGTGTTGGAAAGTCCACGCTTCTGAACAAGCTCTTTCCGAGCCTTGAGCTTGGAACGGGTGAGGTCAGCCGAAAGGTTGAAAGGGGAAAGCACACCACGCGAACGGTCACGCTTTTCGAGGTCTGCGGTGAGGGCGGTTATCTTGCCGACACCCCGGGCTTTTCCATGCTTGACTTTGACCGCTTTGACTTTTTTGACATTGAAAATCTGCCCAATGTGTTCCCCGAGATACACGAGTGCGTAGGGCTCTGCAAATATACCAAGTGCTCGCACACAAAGGAAGAGGGCTGTGAGGTGCTCAAAAAGGTAAGACGCGGAGAGATGGCGAAATCGCGTCACGACAGCTATGTAGAACTCTACAACGTGTTAAAAAATAAACCGAAATGGAAATAATACGGGTACATATGCAGCCGTAGGGGAGGAGCTGCAACATTTGGTTGCAGCGGAGGGGATTTGCTTGCAAATAATGGCTTGCTCCTCCCGCAAAATAATAAAACAAAGGTATAAAAAATGAAAAGAGCATTCGTATATACGGGCGGAGAGATATTTCCCGAATACATAACCGAGCGCCCCGAGGAGGGTGATATAGTCATCGCGGCGGATTCGGGCTATAACTCTGCTAAGGACATGGGCGTTAAGGTAGATTTGCTTGTCGGAGACTTTGACTCGCTCTCGGGGGAGCTTCCAAGCGACGTCCCCGAGATACTTCAGGTTCCCGCAAAAAAGGACTTGACCGACACACAGCTCGCCGTTGAAAAGGCGGTGGAGATGGGAGCGCAGGATATAATAATTATTGGCTCTACGTCGGGGCGTCTTGACCACACGCTCTCAACTCTGGCGATACTTGAAAGCCTCTGGGAGAGACACCTGCGCGGAACGCTCGTGAGCGGTCAGAACAGAATAAGCTTTATTAAGAACACAAATCATATCGTTCTGCGGAGCGGATACAAGTATTTTTCGCTCATAGCCACGGACGTGGCAAAGGGCGTCAGCATAGAGGAAGCAAAATATCCGCTCAAAAACAAGACGCTTGACCGCAAGCTTCAGTTTGCGGTGTCAAACGAGATAGAGGGCAACGCCGCACTCGTGACGGTAAAAAAAGGCGGACTTTTCATAATAGAATCCCGCGATATTTAACAATTACGCGTCCTTTTGCATATTATATGGGTGAAAAGCATTTATGCAGGAGGTAGCTATGAAGATTGTTTTGGTCCGCGCGCCCAAGGTGGTCTCGCCGATACTTCGGCGGGTATTTAAAATAAGGAAAGAAAAACCAAAAAAGTAAGACAACGTTTGGAGAGAAAATGAAGGATAACAGATTTCTTCCCGTGAGCTACGAGGAAATGAGAGAGCGTGGCTGGGATGCGCCCGATTTCGTTTACGTCAGCGGTGACGCGTACGTAGACCATCCCACTTTCGGTGCGGCAATAATTACGCGAGTGCTTGAGGCAAAGGGCTTTCGTGTAGCCATGCTCTCCCAGCCTGACTACAAGTCCTGCGAGGATTTCAAGCGGTTTGGAAGACCGAGGCTTGGATTTTTAGTCAGCGCGGGAAATATAGATTCCATGGTGGCGCACTATACCGCCGCCAAGAGAAAAAGAACTAATGACTATTACTCCCCCGGCGGAAAGGCGGGTAACCGTCCCGACCGTGCGGTAATAGTATATTCAAACAGAATACGCGAGGCGTACGGAGACGTGCCGATAATACTCGGCGGACTTGAAGCGTCGTTGCGCCGCTTTGCCCATTACGATTATTGGGACAACAAGGTGCGCCGCTCGGTGCTTGTCGACAGCCGTGCGGACATTCTCACCTACGGAATGGGGGAGAATATACTTATACGAATAGCCGAGCTGCTTGACAGAGGAGTGCCCGTCAAGAAGATACGGGACGTGCGCGGCACGGTCTATCTCTGCTCGCCCGAGGATAAGGTCAACTTTCCCGTGGCGGCTACGTTCGACTATAATATATTAAAGGAAGACAAGCGCGAATATGCCCGTGCGTTTGGCGTGCAGTACAAAAATCAGGATTCCATAAACGGACAAGCTATATGCGAGACGTACGACAACAAGATGCTCGTCCAGAATCCTCCCATGCCCCCTCTTGAGCGAGAGGAGCTTGACTGGGTATACAACCTGCCGTACGCAAGGACGTATCACCCCATGTACGAAAAGGACGGCGGTGTCCCTGCGATAGAAGAGGTCAGATTTTCCATTACGCACAACCGCGGTTGCTTTGGCGCGTGCAATTTCTGCGCACTGGCGTTCCACCAGGGAAGGACCGTGCGCTCGCGCAGTATAGAGTCCTGCGTCCGTGAGGCGAAGCTTATCACCGAGATGCCCGATTTCAAGGGCTACATACACGACGTCGGCGGCCCGACGGCAAATTTCCGCTATCCGTCCTGCGACAAGCAGCTTGAAAGCGGCGTTTGCCCTTCGCGCAAGTGCCTTGCTCCCACGCCGTGTAAGAACTTAAAGGTCGACCACACGGAATATATACAACTAATAGAAGAGATTGAAAAGCTCCCGAGGGTGAAAAAGGTGTTTATCCGCTCGGGCATAAGATTTGACTACCTTATGTACGATAAGTCCGACGCGTTTTTCCGCAAGCTCGTGCGTGATAACGTATCGGGACAGCTAAAGGTCGCGCCAGAGCATTGCTCAAGCCCGGTGCTTCGCTGTATGGGCAAGCCTGACTTTAACGTGTACGAGAATTTCAGACGTAAGTATTTTCAGCTTTGCCGTGAGGCGGGTAAGGAGCAGTACCTCGTTCCTTATCTTATGTCAAGCCACCCGGGCTCGACTATGCAGGACGCGGTCAATCTCGCAGTTTGTCTCAAACGTGATAACTACGCGCCCGAGCAGGTGCAGGACTATTACCCCACGCCGGGCACGGCGTCGACCGTCATGTACTATACGGGGATAAACCCGCTTGACATGAAAAAGGTGTACGTTGCAACGGACTATCACGAAAAGCAGCTCCAGCGCGCGCTTCTTCAGTTCAACCGTCCGCAGAACGCTCCCATGGTGCGCGAGGCACTTGTGGCGGCGGGCAGGGAGGACCTTATCGGAAACGGCAAGGACTGTCTCGTCCGTCCCGAGGGGCATGGCCACCCGTCGGGCAAGACCCTTTCGCAGGGCAGCTCCAAAAAGAGAGCGGGGAAAGACAGAGTTATCAACAGCGACAACCGCCGCGGAGCGCAGAAAAGCGGCAAGGCAAATTCCAAGTCCGGCGGCAAGAACGCGTCCCGTTTGGGCGGCGGAAGGGCAAAAAATACCCCTTCCACAAATTACCAAAGGAATAATTTTGGGGCATCCGGAGCAAAAAGTCCGGCAAAAAAAGGAAAAAGGTCATAAGTGATGGCTCGCCAACGGCTGTTGGCGGGCCATTTTGTAGGAAAAATAAGGATTTTTTGTGCATTATTACATAAAAAGGATAAATATTTCGTTAAAATTCGTGTAAAAAAATTTTTTTAATGCTTGACAATTTGGAATCTTTGTGCTATACTTGTAATCAAGGTAGAATTTCTCAAAGTGGGCTAACTGTCCCTTCTGCGAGAATTCTTGAAAAAAATTACGTTTTTTGAAAGAAAAAAACAAAAAACTATTTGGAGGTATTTATGAACCGTAATTTCATCAAAATTTCGGTGAGCATCGTTGCTCTTCTTCTTGCTCTTGCTTTCTGCATGACAGGTTGTAAGGTAGACGACGTTGCTGCGGACATCGGTACTGCAAAGGACGAGATCGCCGCAAACAAGGCAGATGCCGCTAAGGCTCTTGAAGAGGCTACAAAGGCTCTTGAAGAAAAGATCGCCGCAAACGAAACAGACTGTGCAGCAGAGATCGCTGCTGTAAACGCGGCTATAGCTGAGGCTCAGAAGGCGTCCGATGCTTCTGACGCAGCTCTTGAGACCGCTATTGCAGACGCTAAGGCTGCTCTCAACACTGCTATAAAGGCAGTACAGGCAGATCTTGAGGCTGCAAAGACAGCTCTCAGCGATAAGATCGCCGCAAACACCGCAGAGCTTAACGAAGAGATCGCTGCACTCGTAGCAGCTCTCGAGAACATTGAGCTCGCATACCAGGCTGCAGACCTTGAGCTTGCAGTTGCGGTTTCTACATACATTGACGAGTGCTACGCAACTCTCGAAGCAGCAATCGCTGTTGTAGCAGGTGACGTAGATGCTCTTACAGAGTACGTAGAGGACGCTGTTGAGGCTCTTGAGGCTGACATTGCAGCAGGCAACAAGAATCTTCTTGATTCCATCGCAGCAGTAAACAACGCTATCACTCTTGCACAGGCAAAGGCTGAGACTGCAGACGCAGCTCTCAAGGAAGCTCTTGAGCAGGCAATTGCTGACGCATCCAAGGCTATCGTTGAGGCTGTTGACGTAATTAAGGAAGATCTCCAGAGCAAGATCGATACTCTCAACGAGTCCGTTTCTACCATCGACAACACTGTAAGTGTAACCATCGCAGGTCAGATCAAGGACATCAACGATGCTATCGATGCTATCAACGCTGATACGACACTTGCTGACGCTATCGATGCAGTAGAGGCTGACATCGAGGCTCTTTACACAACTATCGCTACATACCAGCAGACAACCGAGGAAGTTGTTAAGGCATGGCACGAGATTTACACGACCTACCAGCTTTGGGAGCAGGTTAACGTAAGCTACGGTGACATGTACGTTCTCGACGCAGAGGGCAACAAGGTTCCCGTTGACGTTGCTGCAGAGTACGCTTCTGCACAGGTTCGCCTTTACAGAGCACTCAACCTTGAAGAGGTTAACACAGTTAAGGCTGCATTCTTCGCAGTAATCAGAAACGTTAAGTCCGATACTCTTGACATGCTCAACGCGATCTACGCTAACCTCGTAGCTGCAGAGGAAGGTCTTGCTGCAGAGGCTATTGACCTCAAGGCAGTAAGAACAAGCCTTGATGCGGCAGATCTTTCCAACTATGCAGAGGCTAAGCTTATCGTTGACGGTAAGGTTGTTGATCTCCACGTAATGAGCAACAATCTCTGGACAGAGTATAATAAGGTCAGAGTTGCTGTTGTTGAGGATTACCTCGAGGCAGGTAACCTTGAAGCTGCAAGAGCAGGTATCCTTGATCTCGTAGCAGACGGCGAGGACGCTTCCGAGCTTATCGCTGACTACAACGCAAAGAGAGTTGCTATCGTTGAGACGCTTATCGCTGATCTTGATGCAGCACTCGGCGCAGCAGAGTCCCTTGAGGCACTTGAAGAGGCAGCAAAGGGCGCACAGGCAGTTGGTGATGCATACACAGCTCTTGAAAACGATACGGATATCGCAGTAGAGATAACTGATCTTGAAAATCTCGAAGCAAAGATGGCAGTTGTAGAGGAGAACTACGTTCTTCACCGCATCAAGTTCGCTAAGGCAGGCATTGAAGCTGCAGTGGTTGTTGACGACCTTGCAGACGACAAGGCAATCCTTGACGGCATTACCGCTACTACAGCAACTATTGAGGCTAAGCTTGAAGAGGCATACGCAGCTTACTACTCCAAGTACGTACTTATCCATGCAGCAGACCTTACTGCTGACATGAACGCATATATCGACAACCTCGCAGCAATCTACGCTGATTACAACGATGCAGACAATGATGCTATCGGTGCTATCAGAGCAGACTACGTTGCATTCGTTGACAACCGTGACCTCGCAGAGGCATTCCGCGTAAATGCTGAGAACGACGTTCTCAAGGCTCTTGCAGAGGCAGAGGTTAAGTTCGTTGCAGTTGAGAACCAGCTCCTCGCTCTCGAGGCACTCGTTCCCGCAGGTGAAGCAGTAGCAGCAATCCTTGGCAACGAAGAGTTCGACGAAATCACAGGTACAAAGTCTGAGTTCACAGTTCTTAAGGACTACAAGACACAGGCAGCAGCATGGGTCGTTGAGCTTGACGCTCTCTATGCAGACTTCACAGATAACGAAGCTAACAAGGCAGCTTACGACGAGATCAGAACGATTGTTGACGAGGCTGGTTACAATACGATCAACACATTGTTCGAGGCAGAGATCGCTGATCTCATGGATGCTGCAGATGCAGTAACCAATGCAATCAGCACTCTCGAAGCAGCAGTTGCAGACGGCATTAAGCTTACAACTGTTGAGGACGTTGAGGCAGCACAGGCGGCAGTTAACACATGGATCGGTCTCGCAACAGATCCCGACGGTGTTGCATTCATCCTCGAGTGGAGATCCAACGGTGAGCTCACACACGAAATGCTCATCAAGACAGTAAACGCAAGAGATACTCAGTACAAGGCATACCTCAAGACAGCACAGGATGCATGGACAGCTTGCTACACAGCAGAGTACCAGGCACTCACAGTTGACAACATTAAGTATGACGAGACAGCTCTTACCGCTGTAAGAGAGTGGTTCACAACATACGGTGTTATCACCGCTGCATACGCAGCAGAGCACGGTCTCACAGGCATCGGTACAGATGTTGAAGAGGCAAATCTCGCAGCTCTTGAGGCTCAGCTCGTAATCGAGATTGCAGAGCGCCAGGCTCTCGTAGCAGACCTCGCTTCTCAGGCAGCAGCTCTCCAGGGCAGAATCGATGCACTTGGTAACGTTACAACCGACTCCAAGGATACAGTAGCAGCTCTCAGAGTAGATTATGACGCATGGGTTAAGGCTTGTGCAGATAACAATGTTGCTCAGAGCGAAGAGAACGGCACAGTTGTTGACGCAGCAGCTCTCGTAGCAGCTGAGGCTAAGCTTGATCAGATCAGAAATCTTGGTATGGATATCGCAACCGGTATCGCTGACCTCAGAGTTCCCGAGCTCGGCACAGATCCCGCAACTCCTTACTTCGCAGATGCGGCTGCTCAGGAAGCATACGCAGCAGAGGTTGAAGCAATCGTTGAAAAGCTCGCTGAGTACGAGGAGCTTAACGACGGTTACAGAGGAAACTTCTCCGAAGATCTTCTTAAGAAGGTTGCTGACTGCCAGCTCTACGCTGATAAGTACACAGCACTTGTGAAGCTTAACAACGCATACGTAGCAATAGACGCTCAGGCAACTGACGCAACAGTTAAGGCAGAGCTTGCAAACTACCTTAACAATACAAGAGCAACTGTTGACGCTATTGACAGCGCAACAGCAAATGCAGCTGCAGTTATCGGATTCTACGGTAACCAGGCAGAGGCAGATATGCTTGAAATCGCAAATAATGCAGGGGACCCCGGTTCGGGGTCCTCTGGCGTTACTACGGAGGCTCCCACGGCAGCTCCTACAGAGGCCCCCACAGCAGCGCCCACAGAGGAACCTACGGCAGCTCCTACAGAAGCTCCCACGGCAGCTCCTACAGAGGCTCCCACAGAGGAACCCACAGAGGCTCCGTTAGCTCCTGTAGAAACAACTATTGATTTCTCTACAACAGATCAGCGTAAGTCTCTGGCGACAGAACAGCAGATATGGGTGAATGGTGATATAACCTTTACACATCTTAAGGCTGAATCAACCACTAATATCGCTGATTATAGCAATCCCATTCGTTTGTATAAGAGCTCGAGCATTACTATTTCTGCATACGGTACCATTACTAAAATAGTATTTAACGTGGCAGACTCCAATTATAATACAATTGAAGCCTCTATAGGAACAGTTTCCGGTGCTACTGTTACAGTCGATGGATTGACAATAACTGTGGAATTTGCTGAGGGAGTCGGATCCTTTACAATCGACGCACTTACTGCACAGAACCGTTTGAATTCTATCGTAGTAACATACGTACCCGCGTGTGCGCACGCTAACAAAACCACCACTACAGTAGAGGCGGATTGCACAACCGCAGGTTCTATTACAGTAACCTGTGACGATTGCGGAAACACCGTATCCGAGACAAAGCTTGAAGCACTCGGACACACGGGTGGTGAAGCAACCTGCGAGGAAAAGGCAGTTTGCACGGTTTGTGGTGAAAGCTATGGTAGCTTGGCTGCTCACAGCTACGTTGCTGGTATTTGCTCCGTTTGCGGCAAGGAAGAATCCACTGTTACCGTTGTAAATTACGTTCTTAAGGCGACCGCATCCAACGGAACTGCATATTATTGGGACGGTACCGCATCGGGCGGAACGGGTGCTATGACCACTGATGCCGCAAGTGCTGCTGTTCTTACTATGGAAACAGTAGACGGTGGTGTTTACGTATATTACACCGATGCTACAGGCGCAAAGCAGTATATCACTATTGGAACAGCCAATAAGGGATTTGGTGTCAGCACAACAGCAACTGTGCTCAATTATAACTCTGAAAACGGCTATGTATATGCAAACGACCGTTACATTGCAAGCTACGGCGTTCAGGATATCCGCACATATAAGGAATCCGCCGTCACCGGCACCAATATGTACTTCGTTATGACAGTTGTTGAATAATTTGATAGCTTAACTATAATAGAAATTATAAAAACCGCACCCCTCGGGGTGCGGTTTTCTTTTCACCAAAAGGAAGGGGAGCTTTTCTGAAGCTCCCCATCTTTTTTCTTTTTAATTATTCCTCAACGGGTGTGATATCGTCGTCCTCAACAATGCAACCAAGTGTTGCGCCGCAAGCGGGGCACATAAGCTCTTCTGCGTTTACAGACTCATCAAAGCAGACCGTCTCGCCGCAGGAGGGGCAAACTATCTCATAGTATTCCTCGTCCTCGTAGAGATCGCAGTCCTCGCAATCCTCGCACTCGTCGCAAAGGTCACAGCACTCGCAGTCGCCGTCGCACTCGTCCCAATCGTCGTCCTCGTCATCAAGGTCGAGAAGAACCTCCTCAACGTCGCCAAGATCCTCGTCAAGCTCCTCGCAGTAATCTGCAAGCTCAGCGATATCGTACTCAACGTCGTCAATTTCCTCTGCCATTTCCGTGCAAAGCTCAATGAGAGCCTTGATGAGCTTGGACTCAACGGAATCCTTCTTGTCAAGCTCAAGACCTTCAGCGAGGCCCTTTATATAAGCGCATCTTTCAGTAAGTGTCATTTTCTTGTACCATCCTTATATTATTTTTTAAAAACGGGAAGCCCGCCTCTGTGCCGGTACGGACTTCCCGAAATTTTCTTTTAATTGTCTCTTTTTAAGACCTTTCAATATTGTCGCAGGCAAGGCGCACCGGAAAGGGCAAAGCGAAGGCTTACAATACGTAAGTCGAGCTGCACTTGAGGAGCAACGCAGCATACGGCAAAATTCAAAGGTCGCGTTCTCTATTAAGCTCTGGAGAGATACTGACCGTCACGTGTATCAATCTTGAGAACGTCACCAACGTTGATGAAGAGCGGAACCTTGATAACCGCGCCTGTCTCAAGAGTTGCGGGCTTGAGTGTGTTTGTTGCCGTGTTGCCTGCAAAGCCGGGGTCTGTCTCTGTAACCTCAAGCTCAACGAACGTGGGAGGCTCAACTCCGAATACGTTGCCCTTGTAGGAAATGATCTTGCACATCATCTCTTCCTTTACGAACTTGAAAGCGTCGCCGAGCTTGTCTCTGTTAAGAGGAAGCATATCGAACGTCTCCATGTCCATGAAGTAGTAAAGGTCACCGTCAGTGTAGGAGTACTGCATGTCCTTTCTCTCGATATATGCGTTTTCATACTTGTCTGTGGGGCTGAACGTCTTTTCAACTACTGCGCCCGTGATTACGTTCTTAAGCTTTGTACGAACGAAAGCTGCTCCCTTACCGGGCTTAACGTGCTGGAATTCGATAACCTGGAATACGTTACCGTCCATTTCAAATGTAATGCCATTCTTAAAATCGCCGGCTACTACCATTGTTTTATACCTCCAAAATTAGATACTTGTGATTTTGTCACGCCGTGCTGTTGCACAGCGACCAATATATTTACATTTCATTATATCATGTCTGAAAAAAATTGTCAATAGGACAGATACAGAATTTATAAATTTTTATTGCTGTGAATGGACTTTTCGCGTGTCTATGACCTCGCCGTCAAGGCTCACGATGGAAAAGCTTCCGTCCTCGTAGAGCGCGTATGAGCGCGCGTTTCCCCCTTTTGGCAGACTTACCGAGCCGGGATTGAGACAAAGAATACCGTCTTTTTCGGTAAATCCGAGCAGATGGGTGTGTCCGTAAAGAAAGACCGTGCCGCAGGGCAGGGGCGGGAGATTTTCGGGGTTATGCTTGTGCCCGTGGGACAGGTACATTGATATTTTGCACGCGTTATCGTATATCCATGCGCACTCGTTCATAACGGGAAAGCACAGCACCATCTGGTCTACCTCCGCCTCGCAATTTCCTTTGATGCAAAAAAGCTTTTCGGGAATCCGGTTGAGCATTTCTATAACCTTTTTTGGTGCGTAATTTTCGGGGAGGTCATTGCGCGGACCGTGATATAGAATATCCCCAAGTATGACTATTTTATCCACGCCGTTCGCCTCTGCCGCGTCGAGCATTTTTTTGCAGCAGACCGCGTCGCCGTGTATATCGGATGCTATCAGTAGTTTCATAAATATCTCCTTATATAGCCTTCCCCTTGAGGGGAAGGCTAACTCTGCACTCTGCACTCTTCAAGCGCCATGCAGTAATCATGTATGGGGCTCTCCTCATCCACCGCTAAAGCGGTCCCCCTTCCCCACAGGGGAAGGCTAACTCTGCACTCCTAACTCTGCACTCTGCACTTTATCCGCTCTGCACTTTATCCGCTCTGCACTTATCTCGTCTGTCCGTTGCCGGTTATGAGATATTTCTGCGTCGTGAGGGCAATAAGACCCATAGGGCCGCGAGCGTGAAGCTTTTGTGTGGAGATGCCTATCTCTGCGCCAAAGCCAAACTCACCGCCGTCGGTAAATCTCGTCGATGCGTTGACGTAAACTGCCGCCGCGTCTATCTGCTTGCGGAAAATATCGGCGTTTTTCTGAGAGTTCGTAATTATCGCCTCGCTGTGTCCCGTATTGTATTTGTTTATGTGAGTTATCGCTTCGCAAAGACCGTCAACTACCTTGACAGCGAGTATAAAATCGTCGTATTCCGTGGCGAAATCCTCCTCGGTGACAGCTTGTGCTGTGGGCAAAATTTCGCGCGTGCGCTCGCAACCGCGAATCTCGAGCGTGTACTTGTCAGATACGGCTTTTGCGAATTTGGGCAGAAATTCTGCCGCTACGGAGGAATGTACGAGCATTGTCTCTATCGCATTACAAACTGCGGGGCGGGAGCACTTTGCGTTTATCGCCACACGCACCGCCATATCAAGGTCTGCCGTCTCGTCAACGTAAAGGTGGCAGTTGCCCGCACCCGTCTCAATGACGGGAACCTTCGCCCCCTCAACCACGGCGCGGATAAGACGTGCACTGCCTCGGGGAATAAGCACGTCGACAAGTCCGCGCATGGACATGAGCGCGTTTGCGGATTCGTGACCGACGCCCGGCTCAATAAAGCCAAGCACGTCGGGACAGACGCCGCAGGATTTGATCGCGTCCTTCATTACACGGATAAGCTCAAGGTTTGTATAAAGCGCCTCGCGTCCGCCGCGAAGCACGACGGCATTTCCGGTTTTGAGGCACAAAGCCGCCGCATCTACCGTGACGTTGGGGCGCGCCTCGTAAATTATGGCAACGACGCCGAGCGGAACTCTCTCGCAGCATATTTCAAGACCGCCCTCGGTGGTGAACACCTCGCCCGAGCCGACGGGGTCGGGAAGGGATATGAGAGAGGACAGCGAGCTGCAAATGCCCAGAATTCTCTGCTCGTTCAAAAGCAGTCTGTCAAGCATGGGCGCAGGAACGCCGTTGCTCTCGGCAAGAGACAGATCCTTTTTGTTTGCCTCGATGATGCTCTGGGTATTGCTTGAGAGAGACTTTGCAATTTCGGAGAGTATTTTGTTTTTCTCCCTTGCGTTCAGACACGCAAGGCTGACGGACGCCGCCTTTGCGTCCGCACATATCTTTTGAACGGTCTCGTACGTTGTCATATTTCCGCCTCCAAAACTTTTTATGCCCCTATTATAGCACAAAAGAGCAGACATTTCAACAAGCTAAAGCAAATTTGTTTGGCGTATGAAAAAATTCTATATAAAGTTTTCAAAAAGTTTATATATAACACCCTTGTAAATTTCTGTTGGAAATGGTAGAATAAATACAGAGGGGGGTATCCCTCAATTTTTTTCGGAGACGGCAGGCGGTATTATGGTATTTTCAAGTATGTTTTTCATCCTCGTTTTTCTCGTTTTGTGCTACGGCGTATATCTGCTTGCCAAGACGATGAAGCAAAAAAACACGGTGCTTCTTGTAAGCTCGCTTATCTTTTACGCATGGGGCGGACCTGCCCTGTGCCTTTTACTCTGCCTTGATACCTTTATCTGCTACATCGGCGCAAGGATAATTGACACCTGCCGCGACAGAAAGAGCCGTCTTGCATATACGTGGGTGACCGTGCTGACCTGCCTTGCGATCCTTGTGCTTTTCAAATACACGGGCTTTTTTGCGGACAATTTCATAAGCCTTTTCGGGCTGGATCTGACCGCGCCCTCGATAGTTTTGCCCATAGGAATATCCTTTTACACGTTTCAGCTTATTTCCTACGTCATTGACGTATACAGAGCCGAGGTCAAAGCACAGAAAAAGTATTGGATGCTTCTGCTTTACGCGTCGCTTTTCCATCAGTGCATAGCAGGACCTATCGTGCGTTACGCGGACGTTGAGCGTGAGCTGGAGGGAAGAGACGCCACGCTCCCCGACGTCAGCCGCGGATTTACACGCTTCTCGGTGGGACTTGCGAAAAAAGCGGTGCTTGCAAACGGCTGTGCCGCAATAGCCGACACGCTTCTTGCGGGAGATACGCTCGGCACGCAGTCCTCGTTTGGTATAATTCTCGGTGTTTTTGCATACGCGCTTCAGCTTTATCTTGATTTCTCGGCGTACTCCGACATGGCGATTGGCATGGGACTTATGGTGGGCTTCCATTACAAGGAAAACTTCAATTACCCTTACGTGGCGCACTCGGTGACGGACTTCTGGCGACGCTGGCATATGTCGCTCTCGTCATTCTTCAGAGACTACGTCTACATACCTCTCGGAGGCAACAGAGTGTCCGTCCCAAAACATATTCTTAACCTCTTTATCGTCTGGGCACTGACGGGATTTTGGCACGGCGCTTCGTGGAATTTCCTGCTTTGGGGAATATTCTATTTCGTATTCCTCGCACTTGAAAAGTTCGTGCTCAGATTTAAAAAGCAGCCCACAGCCCTCACAAGAATACCGAGAACGCTTTACACGCTCACGGTTGTGTTCTTTGGCACGATGCTGTTTAGGTTTACGCGCCTTTCGGACTTTGGCAGAGCGTTTGTCGGTATTTTCGGTGGCAACGGGAACACGTTTATGAACATGCAGGCGCAGAGCCAATTCGTCGGAAATATATTCTTCCTTATAGTCTGCGTTCTGGCGTGCACGCCTATTGTTCCCGCAATATCGCGACTGCTCGAAAAAAATCCTCTTACCAAAAAGGTGGGGCTTGTCATATCGGCGGCAGCACCCGTGATACTTATAGTCCTGTCGCTTCTCGCGCTTGCGGGTGACAGCTACAACCCCTTTATCTATTTCCAATTTTAAAGCATGAAAGATATGAAAAATATATTTAACAAGGAAAACACGCGTGGGTTTGAGAATAAAACTCACCTGATAAAAATAATATCCTCGACGGCGGTGCTGTGTATTTTCGCGGTGGTTGGGCTGCTGTTCTTCTTCCGTCCCGACTATTCAGAGAACGAAAAGAGAAATCTCACCGAGTTCCCGAAATTTACGTTTGAAGCCTTTTTCTCGGGCGAGTATTTTTCACAGATAAGCCTGTGGTATTCGGACACGTATCCTCTGCGCGAGCCCATGATAGACGCCAATTCGTCTATTCAGTCCATATACGGCAACCGCGAGGACCAGCTTATAATCCCCTCGGGCGGCGGTGACGCGACGGTTGAAAACGGCGGCGCGGTAGAGCAGTTTGGCGGCATCTGGATACAGAATGACACGAAGACCGCATACGAGATATTTTATAACAGAAAGTCGGTCAACGACAGATATATCGCCGCAATAAACGGCGCGGCGGACAAGCTCGGCGGAGCGCACGTATATAACATGGTCGTGCCGCTGCACTATACCTATAAGCTCACAAGCGAGCAGATAAGTCAGGTGGGCGCGTCGGACTGTGTGGACGTTGTAGACTATATATACTCGGGGCTTGACGATAGCGTCACGGCGGTGGATGCCCACAGTCAGCTCATGGCTCACAGAGACGAATACATCTACTACCGCACCGACCACCACTGGACGGCGAGAGGCGCGTATTACGCGTACGTTGCGTTCTGTCAGGCGAAGGGAATTACCCCCACGCCCCTTGAGGAATACGAAAGGGTGGAGTTTGAGGGCTTCCTCGGCACGTTTTACGCGCAGTCGAACCAAAACAAGACGCTCAAGGACAACCCCGACTACGTTGAAGCCTTCGTTCCCAAGGGAACCAATCTGCTCTCGGCAGTTACACAGAGCGGTGACGAGACCGAATACGCCGTAGTTTACAAGGGCGCGGGCAAATACAGCGCGGCGAATAAGTATCTTTGCTTTATCGGCGGCGACAATCCCGTCTCCGAGATACATAACGAAAAAATAAATAACGGCTCGTCCATAGTCGTGATAAAGGAGTCCTACGGAAACGCGTTCGTGCCTTTCCTCGTGGATTCGTACGAGTACGTTTATATAATCGACTATCGCTATTTTGACGGTAGCCTCGTTGATTTCGTGTCCGAAAATAAAATTGACGACGTTCTTTTTCTCAATTACATCTCTACCACCTCAACCGAAAGTAAAATAGGTCAGATAGAGGGAATTATAGAATAAAATTTGGCAGTAAGATAGTCTGCATGGCTATCTTACTGCCGATTTTTATTTGAGATATTTTTGATTTTTCTCTACTGCCGCGTACAGCAGCATGCCGAGTATTCCCGCGGATATGACCTCACCGAGGAAAACGGTCAATGCGTAGTAGGGAATGAGAGAGAGCGTCTGCTCGGAGGGCGCGGTGTAGCAGATATACACCACGAGGGGAACTACGACCGTGTTTGCAAGTACCGTCGGTATAGGCACGAGGCATTTAAAGAAAAAGCTTTTGATGTTTTTCTTTCTGATGACTGCGCCGATAAGATACGCGCCGACGGCTCCCGCGAGCGTTGCTACGGGACCGAGGGCAATGTCGAGCGCCGCCGCACCCGTGAGGACGTTTGCTAAAAGACAGCCCACGTAAAGCCCACCGACCGCCTCGGGAAAGAAGACGGGCAGGATACATAATGCCTCGGAAAAGCGCACCTGAATGGCGTTCTTGCCAAGTCCGAAGAGCATGGCAAGATAGGTGAGTGCGACGTACAGAGCCGCGATTATTCCCGCGCGGCAGAGACAGAGCACTCTTTTTTTGCTGTTGTTTTTCATGTTTTTTACACGCGTCATTCAAAAGTGACGCGCCCGACCTGCGCGACGGCAGGTCAGACTCCTTAGTTTTGTTTTACGTGAGGATGGTCACGAACTCACGTTTTTTATTATATCGTAAGCGTACAAAAAAGCCTGTAACGCCTGCGGTATTAACTTATATTGCGGGCAAATTAGCCTTCTCCGGTGGTGATTGTCTCACTTCGTTCAGTCCGAATTTGCAGGTAATTCCTAGCCTTCCCCTGTGGGGAAGGGGGACCGCTTTAGCGGTGGATGAGGAGAGCCCCCTCTATGATGACCTCACGTGTTGATATCACTCGGCTCTATCCTCAAATGCTTTAGTATATCCTCACAGACTGTATTAAATCTGCAATTTATATCCTTGTTTGTGTACCTCAAAACTGTTATTCCTAAAAGTGTCAAGTCCCTGTCTCGTTCTATATCCGCTTGTCTGTGTTCGGGCTCTCCGTGTTGTGATCCGTCTATTTCTATAACAACCTGTCTGCCGGAAATGTAAAAGTCAACTATATAGTTACCTATATTCTTTTGTCTGTTTACCGTCAGTGGAAGCTTTTTCAGAAAATCATACCAAAGATGTTTTTCCTCGGGGGTCATTCCTTTTCGCAACAGTTGAGCGTTATGGACAAGGGATTTGTTGTAGTTGTATTTCATGGTTTTGTAATCAGTATATTTTTTGTAATCGGATGTGGGGCTCTCCTCATCCACCGCAAGCGGTCCCCCTTCCCCGCAGGGGAAGGCTAACTCTGCACTCTACATTCTTAACTCTGCACTGCATCATATACCTCGCAGTACATATAAAGCGAGCCGAGACATATTACGGGCATGTTTTTCTCAAGTGCTGTGCGTCTTGCAAGATTTATGGCATCAGATACACTCTCGCAGGCGTGAGCCTCTACTCCAAGGCTCTCAAACACCGCCGCAAATTCACCTGCGGGCAGGGCTCTCGGATTGTCGGGCGTGACGGTGAATGCCATGCCGCCCACCTCGCTCATTCTTTGCGCCATGTAGGAATAATCCTTGTCCGCCATAACGCCTGTGACGAGAATTACCTTTTGCTCGGGGAAATAAAGCTTTACGCTTTCCACTGCCGCGTCAATTCCCTCGGGGTTGTGACCGCCGTCGGAGATTATTGTGGGGCTGTCGCACAGCCTCTCAAATCTTGCGTGCCAGACGACAGAGGACAAGCCATTATATATTGCTTCATTTGAAATGTCAAGTCCAAGACCCCGAAGAATGTCAACAGCCGTCAAGACGTTGCAGGCGTTGTGCGGCTGGTATGAGCCGAGCAGGGGAATCTTTACGTTTTTATATGCTCCAAAGTCAAATTCCGAGCCGTCAAGACTTGTGCTTTTGAGCAGAAAAGAGCTTCTGTCTACCTCAAAATATTGAGATGCACACTCGTCTGCCTTTTCTTTTATGACCTTTGCCGCCTCCGCGTTGTCCGAACAGAACAGCACGGGTTGGGTTTTCTTTATTATCCCTGCCTTTTCACGTGCGATGTCGGGTATTGTGTTGCCGAGAAAAGCCGTGTGGTCAAAGGAAATGCCCGTAATGACCGACAAAAGCGGGTCTTTTATGACGTTGGTAGAGTCAAGTCTGCCGCCCATACCGCATTCAAGCACGACGATATCACAGCCCTCGCGTGCAAAATACTCAAATGCTATCGCGGTTATAAGCTCAAACTCGGTGGGGGCGTCCTCCATAGAGTCCGCAAGGGGCTTGACGTATTCCGTAATTTTTGCAAGGTCATCGTCGGGAATATCAACGCCGTTTATCTTCATGCGCTCGTTAAACCGAAGAACGAAGGGGGACGTATAAAGCCCGACCTTGTAGCCCGCGTGCTGCAAAATATTCGCCGTCATGGAGCAGAACGAGCCCTTGCCGTTAGTTCCCGCAACGTGAATGAACTTGAGCTTGTTTTGTGGGTTGCCCATCTTCTCAAGCAACTCCACCGTGCGCTCAAGTCCGGGGCGGGAGCCCTTCCAGCACACCGAATGAATGTATTCAAGCGCGCCCTCGTACGTCATTTTTTTGCGGTCGTCGCGCGTAGCCCTTTTCGGTATCATATTATCGATTTCCTTTACAAAAGCTGAATTTTTCATAAGAAGATAAATTATAACGCACTCAGCCGCGCCGACGAGAATATACGTCAGAAGTCTCCACAGTCCCGTCTCAATAAGCGGCAGCCCGTAAAACAGCCATAGCCCGACGGTCTTGATTATTACCGAGCCGAAAATGTGAGCGAGGGACACCGATAAAACAATGCTGAAACCGCTTTTCCTTTTAAACAAAAGGGAAACAAGACCTGATACAAGACCTATTACTCCCGCGCCGACGGTAATTATCGGGTTTATTGCGTAGCCTACCATTATGCTTCCAAGCAGGTCTGCAACAACGCCCACAGCCGCTCCGACGATGGGCCCGAAGAATATACCCGACATGATTACGGGCAGATTTTCAAAGCTTATGCGTATAGCGGGCGTGACGTTAAAGGCAAGATATTTGCCAAGAACGATGCTCATAGCCGCGAGAATAGACGCGCACGCCATGACCTTAAGACTGCCGAAAAGAAGCTTGCTTTTTGTTTTTTTCATAAAAAATACCTCCTCTCGCCATAGGCAGAAAGAAGGTAAAATATGCCTTTTTTGAGCCGTATGAAGCGGGATGCAAGACCGAGACCGCATTGGAAATTTCCAAAATTCGTCCGCAGGACAACTCCCCGTCCCTGCGGCACTACCGCCTCGAGCTTTACTCTTCAAATTTCGTGGTTTTTCCACAAGACCATTATATCATTATTTTTCCAAATGTCAATAGAATTTAATCATTTGCGGGGCGAATTGTTACCTCGCCGCTGAAAATTCTTATAGGCAGGCTCTCGCCGTCGCAAAGCAACAGCAGTGCGCCGTCATTATCAACGCCCGTGACATTGCCAAAAACCGTCTGTCCCTCCGAGACGGCACTCACGCGCGTGCCCATGAGCATAAAATGCTCTCTGTAATAGTCCATATAGGACTTGTCCTCGGGCGAGGCGATAATTTTTTCAAGACGGTTGACAATTTCTGCGACAAGCTGCTCCGGGCGGGACTTTAATTTGACGCTGCCCGCGATATCCTTTATCTCGCTTGGAAATCTGCATCTGCCGATATTTATTCCTACGCCTATAATGACCGCACTCTCACCCTCCGTCACACCCGACACCGCCTCGGTGAGTATTCCGCAGACCTTTTTGCCGCTTTGGTAGACGTCGTTCACCCATTTTATCTCAAAGTCACCCTCACAGCACTCGTAAAGCGACTGCGCTACTGCCACCGCTGCCGCGGTTGTTACAGAGACCGTGTTGCAAGGCGAGGAGCTTGTTTTGTATGCAAACGACATATAAATTCCGTGGCCGTCACTGTAAAAGCTTCGTCCCATTCGTCCTCTTCCGCCCGTTTGCTTTTCTGCCAGCACCAAAAGGGGGGCGGAGACGCCAAGGCTAAGCAGACGGCGAGCCTCGGTGTTTGTTGAAGCTATTGTTTTATTGGAGGATATATTTATATCCGTCATCTTCTCAAGCTTTTTTATATTAAGTCTCACACGCTCACCTCCCGTATACGTCAATTATATCACCGCGCGCAAAATATGTCAATCCAAAACGGGGTGCGGGTGAAAGTTTTGCGTATTCTCTTGACTTTTTTTACGTGATATAGTATGATTATAGCAGATAAATTTTAATTTGGACGGTTGTGAAATGTTAAAAAACAAAAGGATATTAAAATCGGTCTGTGCGGCTCTGTGCCTTATAATTGTTGCGGCGGCAGTAGTCGGCTGCGCAGAGAAAAAGACCAAGGACGGCAGATTTGACTATTTCAATTCAAAAATGAGCAAATTCGTGCTGATATCTCCCGACGATTATATGGGCATGGTCGCAAAGCTCCCCGCCGCCTATCTCGTCACGGACGAGACGGTTCAGTCGTATATAGACGACCAGCTTTTCAACAATAAAATTGAGCTTAACGGCGGCGAGAGCCAGGTCGATCAGCCTATAAGATACGGCGACACGGCGTATATTTTCTACGAGGGATTTATGGACGGAGTGGCGTTCTCGGGCGGCTCAAACATGACAAACGCCCCGAGCAATCCGTACGCGCTCTCAATAGGCTCGGGCAGCTTTATCGACGGCTTTGAGGAGCAGCTTATAGGCGTTGTGCCGAACCGGACCAGCCAGGAGAACAGGGTGAAGGTTGAGGTCACCTTCCCCGAGGTATATCCGCAGAGCCCCGACCTTGCGGGCAAGAAGGCAGAATTTTACGTATGGGTCGTGCGCGCAGTTCAGTACGAGATACCCGAGCTCAACGACAAGACGATAAAGGAAATACTCAAATACCAGCCCGCCGACAAGAATGCGACGGGACTTGAGGCAGAGTACAGAGCGTACGTCAAGAAAAACCTTGAGGCAGTAAATCTTCCCGCCATCCAAAGCGCGGCGATAGAAGACCTTCTTGACCAGCTTATGGACAAGGTGACCTTCAAAAAGATACCCGAGAGCGAGCTTGAATATTATCACGATACCTATATGACGCAGTACCGCGAGAGCATGGAAAAATACTCGCAGATAGGCTACGAGTTTGATGACTTTGACGATTTCATGTGTCAGTACCTCGGACTGCCTGACGGCTCTGATTGGGAAACGCAGGTCAAGGACGGTTATACCGACGTTATCAAAAAGCACATGATATGCCACGCCATCGCACAGATAGAGCAGATAGAGCTGACAGACGAGGAGTATGAGGCCGAGATACAGTATTATATTGACCAGGCAAGCTACAACGGACAGACGCTCACGCGCGCGGACGTGGTTGAAACGCTTGGCGAATACACCATTCGCGACAACGCGATGTATTCAAAAATCTGCTCGATGCTTTACGATAACTCAACTATAATCTATGAATGATAAAAAGGAGTTGCAAAGGCTCCTTCTCATAAGGAAGTTTACCTAACGCACGGTAGGGGCGAACTGTGTTCGCCCGCGGGAGACCGCAGGTCTCCCCTACGAGCAAGCAAAATTTGATATCCAGAAAGCAAATAATACCCCCAACAGATTTTTGGCCTGTCGGGGGTATTATTTGGTTTGTGGTATATCATTTTAACTCGCGTTTATTCCACTTGCTTAAAATTTCTAAAGCTATTGCTTATAAGTCATCTCGCCGTATGACGGCAAGGGCCACAGGTCCGCGGGGGTTATCTGCTCCGCGGCGTCTACAAGAAGACGCAGACGCGCCATTTCGGGACGCACGAAATCTCTGTAATACTCGGCGCTGCCCTTTGAGCTTGTCTTGCTCTTTGCCGCTACCGTGAGGTCCTTGAGCCTTTGCGAGCTTTCATGAACACTCTCGCAAAGCTCGGAGAGGTTTTTGATAAGTCCCTTTTCAAGTCTGCATACGTCCTCGCCGCACACCTCACGCTTGCGCTTTGCGGTGGTTGCAAGCTCGCAGAGGTATCTCTCGATGGCGGGGATTATTTTTTTGTTGACTATATCCGTCATAGTGCGCGCCTCAATACTTATGGTCTTGCAGTAGGTCTCAAACAGCACTGCATGACGGGCGCGAAGCTCTGCTTCGTTCATAACTCCGAATTTGCCGAACAGCTCAATATTCTTTTGCGCAAGCAGGGCGGGGTATGCGTCAACGCTGGTTTTGAGATTTGACAGCCCGCGCCTTTCTGCTTCGGCTATCCACTCCTCGGAGTAGCCGTTGCCGTTGAATATTATTCTGCGGTGGGAGGTCAGGGTGTCCTTGATAAGCCTTTTTGCGGCGGACTGAATATCCTGTGCGCCCTCAAGTGCGTCCGCAATATCCGAGAGCGCGCTTGCAACGGCGGTGTTGAGCACGATGTTGGGCATTGCAATATTCTGCGCCGCGCCGAGCATACGGAACTCAAATTTGTTGCCCGTAAACGCAAAGGGGGAGGTTCTGTTGCGGTCGGTGGAATCGTATCTGAAGGTGGGAACGCTGGGGACGCCGATATTTGCCTTGAGCCTTGCCTTCTCGGTGTAGTCCGTGTTGCCAATTATAGCCTCAACTATAGCCTCAAGCTCGTCTCCGAGAAATATGGAGACTATCGCGGGAGGAGCCTCGTTAGCTCCGAGACGGTGGTCGTTTCCGGGGGTAGCGACGGAGAATCGGAGAAGGTCCTGATACTCGTCAACTGCGCGGATAATTGCGGCTAAAAACAGCAAAAATCTCGTATTTGACGCGGGGTTTTTGCCCGGGCTCAGGAGGTTTTCGCCCGTATCGGTAGAGAGCGACCAGTTGTTGTGCTTACCCGAGCCGCTGATGCCCGCGTAGGGCTTTTCGTGGAGCAGCGCGACCATGCCGTGACGCTCCGCAACTCGCTTCATTGTGTCCATGATGAGCATATTGTGGTCAAGCGCCACGCTCGTGGGGGAATATATGGGTGCTAATTCGTGCTGCGATGGAGCGACCTCGTTGTGCTTGGTCTTAGCGCTTATACCGAGCCTCCAGAGCTCCGCGTCAAGGTCGGACATATACGCCGAGACCTTGGTTTTAAGCGGGCCGTAGTAGTGGTCCTCAAGCTCCTCGCCCTTTGGTGCGGGCGCACCGAAAAGCGTTCTGCCCGTGTAGATAAGGTCCTCGCGCTTGTCGTAGAAATCCTTGTTTATGAGAAAATATTCCTGCTCCGCACCGACGGAGGTGATAACTCTTGACGCGCCTGTTTCTCCAATAGCATTCAGCACGCGTAAAGCCTGCTCGCTTATCGCGTCCATAGAGCGGAGAAGGGGAGTTTTTGCGTCAAGCGACTCGCCGCCGTATGAGAAAAAGACGGTGGGGATATATAATGTCTTGTCCTTAATAAAGGCATAGGACGAGGGGTCCCACGCGGTATATCCGCGCGCGTTACACGTCTCGCGCAATCCACCCGAGGGAAAGCTTGACGCGTCGGATTCGCCCTTGATAAGCTCCTTGCCCGAAAACGCCATTATTACCTTGTCTCTGCCGACGGGACATATAAAGGCGTCGTGCTTTTCGGCGGTCACGTTCGTCAGCGGTTGAAACCAATGCGTGTAGTGCGTTGCACCAAGCTCGCAAGCCCAGTCCTTCATAGCATCCGCGACCTCGTTTGCGATAGAGACGTCAATGGTCTTACCCGTCTGAATAGTTTTTGTGAGCGAGCTGTAGACCTCCTCGGGAAGGCGAGCCTTCATAACCGAGTCGTTGAATACCATACAGCCGTAAATTTCAGGGACGTTTATCATGGGCGACAATTCCTTTCATTTGATATAAAATGAAATAATAAAAAAATTATAACCCTTTCTCCCTTATTTGTCAATATTTTTGGCGCAATTTATGTTGAAATTAAGACCACGGATACCGAAATATCGTCCTTGTGTCTGCCCTCGGGCGTATTCTCAACGGCAAGACTGAGAATTTTGTTTTTGACGTCGCTCGTAAACCTCTCAAGCTCCTCGGGAGAGTCTTGTCCCTGCGGCAGATTTATGCCCGAAAGATAATCAACGAGCCACGGACAGTCGTCGCTGTCGGGACAGCAGCCGTCACTGACCATTACTACCATATCGTTCGGTCTTGTGTCAAAGCGCGTGAGCTTTGCGTCCGCTTGCTTTATAATGCCGACGGGCATGGTGCGTGAGTTGACCTTATATACGGTCTTGTCGCGGCAGATGAAGGTCGGAGCCGCGCCGCTTTTGATAAACGCCGCCGCGCCGTTCATGAGGTCAAGCTCAAAAAGGTCAAGGGTGGCAGAGCATTCCCGACCGAGCCCGATGTTCTCCGAACGCAAAAAGTTGTTGAGCATTCGCACGGTTATATCGGCGCGGTTGCCCGCCATCAGCATTTTTTCAACGAACATTGACGAGACCTCGCTTGCAAGCGCGGCTTCGCTTCCGCTGCCCATGCCGTCGCTGATAAGAGAATAAAAATAGGAATTTCCGTTGACGAACACCCTCGTACAATCCCCGCAGGCAGAGACCTCCTCACCCGACTCGTCGCGGAAAAAGGTGACGCCGTCCGAGGCTAAAATGTCTGCGTACAGCCCCTCCTCCGTCTCTGCGGCAAGCCTGCCGTGAGAGCATATCGCATGAAGTCTGGGCTTTGAATAAAACATCATTACGGTCTCGTCGGCGGACATCTCAAATATCGGGCCCATAAGCTCCACGCCGACTATACCGCTTATTTTTTTGCACAGCTCGCTCCCCGAGAATGAGGCTGTGGACTGTGACGCGCCGCCCTTTATAAGCACTCGGCGGTTGCGCTTGCCGCAGACTACGACGCCCTTTATTTTATAATCCGCCGCCGTGAGCAGCTCAAACACCCGCTCTCCGGCCTCAAGGTCACATTCGTATTCCTCGCCCTCGCCCTCAAGCGCGTCGCGTAAAATTGCGCCTATATCGTCGAAGCTTGAGGCAAACGCGCCTATTTTTTGATTATGTATAAGGCTCTCGGTAGCCGTCTCGCAGCCGATATTCGCCTCCTTGATTATCCTTTGCGCACGAGGGCAGGAGGACAAAAAGCTCTCGGGTAGATCCCTTGCCTCCACCGTGCCGCGCGTGTGCAGACATGAAGTCATTTTGCCAATCACGTCAAGCGTGTCCGTGTAACCCACGCCCCAGCAAATGTCTCTGTTACGACAGCCCTCGCAGTTATGCTCAAACGTCTCCTCTGAGATTTTTTTGAGCCCGAGAATGTCGGGACGGCGAAATCTGTCAACGAGGTCGTTGAAGGTTCGGGACAGGGAGGAGAATGCCTCGGAGAGTGCGCCGAGCTTGTCCGTCATGCCCTCGTTTTTCTCGCGTTCGGATACTGCCTCGGCAAAATATACCCCTGCCGACTGTCTTGCGTGTCTCTCAAACATTTTGCCTATCTCGTCCTCGCTCTCCTTCGCTCTTTCGGGGAAGATCGCGACGTAGTATTTGTCAGCGATAAAGAACAGAGGAACGGCAACGAGCATGGGTGTCAGTGTGCCGACCAGCCCTGCCGTACCGCCGAAATAATAGCACCACAGAACTACGCAAAGACAGAGTGTACCGAGTGCGATGCTCTTTTTGAGCGGTGAGATAAGTCCGTATATCAGCGCGCACAAAACGAGAAGAGGCGCGTAGAGGGGGCTGTATATAAGTCCGAAAATAAGCCCCGACACAATACCGGACGCCACTCCGCGCACGCTCGTTATAAAGAGGGTGAAGAGCATGACTATCATGGGCGTTACGGGAATGCCGAGCAGCGTTGAGCCGCCTCCCGACCATACGGCAAAAGAGAGGACAAGCAGCCATGACAGAGTGTGCCTCCAGCCGCGGAATTTAACGGCTTCGCCGACCGCACCCGAAAACAGAGCGACTATCACGGGCGTCAGAACTATAAGACACAACGCGCCCAGCATATTGTAAAACGCGTACTCGCTTTCAATGAGCGAGAAAAGCCCGCAAACGAAGCCGCCAATACCCGCAAAAAGTGCCTTTGCGGGCAGAGACTCGTTGTATCTGCTTTGTCTTTTTGTGTTCTTTTCGTTGCCTTCCGCGTCCGTACAGATGCAGAACAGCCTCTCCGAAAAGGTCTTGATGGGCATAAGGACCTTGTCACGAAAACTCTTTTTTTGATTTTGAGCGGCATCCAGAAGGGGAATTTCCTCATCGTCGAAAACCCCCTCTAAATTGATGGTCGTAGCCTTTATTTCGTCGCGCCGTTTATCGTGAAAGTCGGGAACGAACGAGATAATAATTCTGAAAATAAGTATAGCAAGCCCACCCCAAAGCAGAGGAAGCCCCACCCTGCCGCCAATCACCGCAAGAAGTATTCCAACAAAGACGGGGATAAGATTTTGCTCCGTAGCGCACAAAAGAGCAAGCGCGAAGGGCTGTGAGCCGAAAAAGAATGTACCCGCCGAGAGTATCCACGAGAGCATCATGCTCCCCGCACCCGAGACAAGTCCCTGAAGTCTTGCTCTCGCCTCATCCTGCGACGGCGATATTTTTGATAGCAGCTTTTCTATGTATGCCTGTCCTTTTTTTCTTTGATTTTTTTCTGCACCTTGCTTGTCCTTGGATTTTTTGTCCTGCATTTTAACTCCGTTCTGCCCTGTGGCAAATGTAAATTTGAATTTTTGCAAAAAGTCTGCAAAAATACATGGTTTTGAGGTGATTTTGGCGTGATATTCTGTGCTCGCCAAAATCAACATATACATTATAAAGGATTTGGGAGGAGAAGTATGTCGGAGTATGTTTGAGGTTTCTTGGGTTGTTTTGTCGCAGAGGGGAGAAGTGAGATGCGATATGCCGCAGACTGTCAAAGTCGGTGTCTGAAAACGGGGGATTTGGTCGCAGTGTGGGGATTTCTGTCTCACGAAAAAATAAAAAAAGTCAAAAAATATCTTTACATTTTGAGCCCACCGTGTTACAATTAGGTATCAAAAGGAAGGGAGGCGCAATATGACGGTCTGCTTTACGGGACACAGAAGGCTCGAGCCCGAAAATATATCCGAGGTCGCACGGTGCCTCTCGGACAGAATAGAAGACCTTTGCCGGGGCGGCGAGGTAGATTTTCGCGCGGGTGGGGCATTGGGCTTTGACACGCTTGCGGCACTCTGCGTCTTGTCTGCAAAGGAAATTTATCCAAACGCCAGACTGCATCTTATCCTTCCGTGCAAAAATCAGACGCGCGGGTGGAGGGACACGGACATCGAAAAATATCAATACGTGCTTTCTGCCGCGGACACGGTGACGTACGTCTCCGAGACATACACCCCGTACTGTATGCATGTGCGCAACCGCGCACTGGTTGACGGCGCAGACTTGTGCATTTCCTATTGTAATCAAGCCACGGGCGGCACGGCGTACACGGTATCGTACGCGCAATCCAAGGGCGTTGAGGTTGAAAATATCTATATATAAAAACAAGGCCTTTACGAATTAGCGGTGTTAATTCATAAAAGCCTTGTTTTATTATCCAAACAGATTTTGTATTACCTCAAGTATCTTAAATCGCACCTTGTATTTGGGCGTATCGGTCTCGGTTATGACCTTGTATTGCTCGCCCGTCAGTCCCACCGAGATAAACGCGTCCTCGTTATCGTCGGAATTGTCGGTAGCCGATGACAGACACAGCGGCGGAAACAGACAGCACCACCAGTTTTGTCCCTCACCGTCACCGATTATCACGCGCAGAGAGGTGTAGTCTCCCTCGGGGAAGGTGCAGCTTTCGTATTCCTTCGTGGGGTAATGCTCCTCGCCGAGCAATACGTCAACCGAATAAGAATATCCCTCCCGCGCGATGACTTGTTCCGCGCGCGCCTTTATCTCGGGGGTCAGCTCAGTAAGCCTTTGCTCTGCCTCATCACGGCTTTTACATTCCTTGAGTATGGGAGAGGTGAGCGACAATATCTCGTCGCGCACAAGCAGCTTGAGGCTCTGGTCCTCCTCGCTGTCCGAGTTTGCAAGCACGTGCAGACGCACCACGGAGCTGTATATCTCCTCCTCGCCGTGAACGGGCAGAAAATTGACTACGAACATGACCGCGATGCAAATAATGCACAAAATAAGTAATCTTTTTGCGAATTTCATTTTTACCTCCAAATTTTTAGTACCAATGGAGTATTGCCGCAAACAGAGGGACTTATGCAAAAAAAGAGAATTTAGCAAAAGAATTCGCTAAATTCTCTTTTTAGTTATATTCCGACTTCGTCGGAGTGATATTGTCGCTTATGCGACAGTGATATGAAAGCCTATGGCTTTCGTGATATTTTATTCGCCTCTAAACTCGCGTAGCGAATATCACTCGTCATAAGACGAATAACACTGCAAAGCAATAGAACTCGCCGTAGGCGAATAAAACTGGCGTGATACTCCGTTAAGAGTATCACGCCTTTGGACGTTGGCTTTTTGTGATGTGCGAGCCTTACTGATGCTCGGGATTTTTTACTCTTCGCGTGTGACCGTGGGGCTTGGGGGTAATATCTCCCGCCTTCGTCAGTGCCCACTTTGTCAGCACGGGGCCGACTATCTCATATACAAGCACGCTGAACAGAATGACGAAACGGACGGTGCTGGCAATAGTCGTGCCTCCCAGCATTTCGTCGCCAGCGACCGTGCTGACCATACCCAAAGCAACACCCGCCTGAGGCAGAAGGGTGACACCGAGGTAGTCAACTATATGCTTGTCACAGCCCGTAAGCTGTGAGGAATATCTTGCGCCGAAATATTTTCCCGCCGAACGGAAAAGTATGTAGACAACGCCGATAAGAATACACCACGGGTTGAGGAAAACGCTCAAGTCAAGCTCCGCACCGCTGACAACGAAGAACAAGATGAGCAGCGGCTTGGTCCAGCCGTCCGCCCTCGACATCATCTCGTCCGAGCATTCGCAGACGTTACAGAATATCGTGCCACACATCATACAAGTCAGAAGCGACGAAAATCCGATATGCACGCCGCCGATGTGAATGTTTTTGAGCGCGGTAATCGCCACCGTGATAAAGACGAACGCGATAACGAGAGAGAGACGGTTGCTGTTTGAATGGAAGAGCTTCTCAAGCTCGGAGAGAATAAGACCGAGCAACGCACCGATAAGAAGGGATGCGACTATTTCAATGAGTGGTTCAACGACTATTGAAGTCACGTTGGGCGTGCCGCCGCCAATCGCCTTGGCTATTCCCATGAGAATTGCGAATATCATAAGTCCCACCGCGTCGTCAAGCGCGACGATTGGGAGAAGCATATCCGTGAGCGGGCCCTTTGACTTGTACTGACGTACGACCATCAAGGTTGCCGCGGGAGCGGTTGCCGACGCTATTGCGCCGAGTATCAACGCCGCAGGCAAGGGAAGAATATCGTTGCCCGTTATGGCGAGGAGTACGTAGTGAAGTCCTATAAGCGCGCCGCAGACGACTGCCGAGGCAACAACCGCCTGAACACAGCCAACGATGGCGACCTTTTTGCCCGTTTTTTTGAGGTCGGACATTTTGAACTCGCTGCCTATTGAGAACGCGATAAAACCGAGCGCTATCTCGGAGAGGATTCCGAGTGCCTCAACGTCTGCAAAGTCCTTGGAGGCAAAGCCGAGGTGATAGCCGCCGGGGAGTGTTACCTGTCCGAGACAAAAGCAACCGATAATTACGCCCGCCACAAGGTATCCCGTTACGGCAGGCAGCTTGAGCAATTTACATATTCTTGACATGAGCAGTCCGACCATTACGCAGACTGAAATTGAAAGTAAAATTTGTGTGGTATCCATATTAAGCCTTCTTTCACTGTGTGGGACGTTTCCCACGCCCAATTTTGATTACAAAATTGATTATCAAAAAATCTTTTGCGAAAAGTTTTTTGGAAGGGGTGCGGGGAAAGCCTTTTTTTCAAAAAAAGGTTTCCCCGCATCAATCCCAATCAACCATTCAATCAATCTCCGCTATCGCTTCGACCTCGACGAGGACGCCCTTCGGGAGGGTTTTGACTGCAACGCAGGAGCGCGCGGGCTTTGACGTAAAGTAGGTTGCGTAGACCTCGTTGAAGGCAGAGAAGTCTGCCATGTCGTAGAGGAAGCAGGTGGTTTTGACTACGCGGGTTATATCCGAGCCCGAGGCTTCAAGGACAGCCTTGAGGTTTTTGCAGACCTGCTCGGTCTGCTCCTGTATAGTCTGCGCCTCGATATTGCCGCTCTCGGGGTTTATCGGGATCTGTCCAGACGTAAAGACAAGACCGCAGGAGCGGACAGCCTGACTGTAAGGGCCTATCGCGTCGGGTGCGTTTTTAGTATATACTCTTTCTGACATATCAGTTACCTCTTTCGTTGTGTAGATGCAGACCCGCGTCTGTGAGGGCCTTGTTGATTTGAGCTATATGCTCGTAGTTACGCGTCTCAAGAATGAGACGGAGGAAGCAGCCGTTTATATCCTCGGTCTCGCTTCCGCGCTCGTGGCTGACGGAAATGACGTTTCCACCGTTTACGGCGATTATCTCGGCAACCTTCTGAAGCTGTCCGGGCTTATCCATAAGCTCAATACAAAGCTCACACGAGCGCCCCGTTTTATAAAGACCGCGCTTGATAACGCGCGAGAGGATAGTAACGTCAATGTTACCGCCCGAAACGACGCAGACTACGTTTTTGCCCTTTACGGGGATCTTGTTGAACATAACAGCCGCCACGGACACCGCACCCGCGCCCTCGGCTATCATCTTGTGCTGCTCAATGAGAGCGAGAATTGCGGAGCATATCTCGTCCTCGGTGACAGTCACGATGCCGTCAACGTACTTGTTTACAAGCTCAAAGGTGTTCACGCCCGGCTCCTTGACCGCAATACCGTCGGCAATAGTGGACACGGACGAAAGACGCTCAATGCGCTTGTTAGCAACCGAGTTGAGCATGCTGGGCGCACCCTGCGCCTGAACGCCGTAGACCTTGCACCTGGGCTTTAATTTCTTTATCGCGCAAGCAACTCCCGCGATAAGTCCGCCGCCGCCGATGGGGACGACTACCGCGTCGATATCGTCAAGGTCGGAGAGGATTTCAAGACCGATGGTGCCCTGTCCCGCGATAACGCGCTCGTCGTCGAAGGGATGGACGAAGGTGTAGCCAAACTCGTCGCGAAGCTCAAGAGCCTTCTTGTACGCGTCGTCATACACGCCCTTAACGAGACATACTTCCGCGCCGTAGCCCTTGGTCGCCTCGACCTTTGAGATGGGCGCGCCGTCAGGCAGACAGATAAGCGACTTTATGCCGTATTTCGTTGCCGCAAGCGCGACACCCTGCGCGTGATTTCCTGCCGAGCAGGCGATAACTCCGCGTGCCTTTTCCTCCTCGGAGAGCTGGGATATCATGTAGCCCGAGCCGCGCACCTTGAACGAGCCCGTAAGCTGAAGGTTTTCGGGCTTCAGATACACGTTGCACTCGGGATTTATAGCGGGGGAGTGAACGAGATTTGTCTTTCTCACGACGTCCTTTAAAACAAACGACGCGTGATATATCATATCGAGATTAAGCATAATTTAACTTCCTTTTGATAATATATGTCTTATTATATGCCCAAAGACTTTTTTTGTCAAGAGAAATTGAGAATTTATTTGGCTAAAGTGAAAGGACACCCACGGGTGTCCTTTGTTCTTTAATTTTACATGAGCTGCAAATTACACTCCGCCGGTGTGTGAAATATACGAGGTTATGGCAAGTACCCAGCACAAAACTATCAAAATTGGCGCGGTAATAACCCAAGCCAAGGCCTTTTTTGATTTTTTTAAATCGGTGGAGCAGAACACCACCAAGTTTACCGCCGAGCATATTAACCCCATCGGGTTGAAGCCGGAAATCAAAAAAAGAACTCCTCCGACCTTTAAGCAGATGCGACCAAAATCGGTTGTATAGTACGCTGAGTAAAGCGGCATCCAAAGAGCTAAAACCAAGCAGGCAAGACAGTATAACAGCTGTAATGCAGTTGAGATTTTAAAGACTTTCATAAAAGCCCCTTTCATAATCTGATTATATCATAAAACCGTGGATGGTTGAACATTACTGTGGTAGTACGAAAAAACATCGGGTTATCGTATGATAGGCTTCCCCTAGAGGGAAAGGCTTAACTTAATGACATTGCATCCACTGGTGTCCTTTTTTGTATCAAACCGCCGCACTATTCTGCCGTGACTTTTTCGTACACAGCGAAAAAATCGCGTAAAACAGGGCTATGTATATTACGAAAAGAAGAATTACGCCGATGGCGTAAAGGACCTTGTTGTCGCCGACGAGAGCGGTCAGAAGGGAATAGGGCGTGCCGTCGTCGCTTACAAGGAACATGTAGTTTGTGCCGAGAAGCTTGTTTGTCACAGCCGCCGCAGCGCAGAAAAATCCAAGTATGCCAAAGGTTATGGGAATATTGCGCTTTTTCATGCTTGCCATTCCCGAAATTGCGATGTAGAGTGACGCAAAGCCCGAAATTGAGTGGGTAAGCGCCGACACCACGTTGTCAAGCGACAAAACGGGGTATGCGTTGTAATTCTGTGCCGCACCCACCGTGCCGAGCACCGCGCCGAGAATACCGAAGATAAGCACGAAATCAAGAGCAGCGTCCTTGACTATACCCTTCGAGAATGCCGCCAGCGGTATGGTGATGAGCTGAATACTGCACAAAAAGAGCGGGAGCAGACCGTGCCACGCAGTCGAGGGCTCGTCCGAGCGCAAAATCATAACCACTATTTTGAATATCTCAAGCGCGTCAATGAGTATCGCCGCGCCGATAAGCACGCGGTTTTTGCGCTTTATGTCCTTGCCGCGATACGTAAGACCGAGCCATATAGACAGCCCGACCATTGCCGCAAGCACTATTCCAACGAGTAAAAGATGCTGCCACGAATACGCGCCCGAGGGCTTACGCTGATAGCCGCCAAATCCTAAAAATTCTTTCATAACCTCTCCAAAAATGTAAAATTTTTGTCGTATACTACCCCATTATAGCATACTTTGTTGGGAAGTATAGGGCGTTTGGGGATATTTAAGAATAATTAAGAAACAGAGAGAAAGCCATTTGCAAATAACTCGACAGACAATTCAAGGTGGTCACCCCAGCCAACACAAAGGGCGCGCCGATTGGCGTGCCCTTTGTGTTGTGGCGTGTGTCCGATTTAGATGCACGATGGTTTTGCAGAGGGTACACTAACCCACAGGCGTGTATGGGCGTTAAAAGTATCCGCTGTCTACCGGACTTTTAACGCCATGCTTGCAACGAAGCCTATGTACTTAAAGCAAATCTGCGTTTGCTCGCGGATGATATTTTGGAAGGATTTCCGGATTCAGCAATTCTGCGAATTGATATCGTCCTATTTTGTTTCTTTCCATACATTGAGTGGCTGCCTCTAAGTTGAAGAAAAATTCTCTTTCGCCTATGCCGGAGCAACCAACCATTGAGGGAGAAAATAGCAGACCTGCTCTGTTATTATAATTTCCGACAATATTTAAGTTGGATATAAGGATTCGATCTTTTTTTGGGATAGATGCTCTGGTAGAAAACCATGTTAGTGTGTGAGTATATGAGGTCATGGCTTTTGCTTCGTCAGGCACATGATCAAAAACTTCTTCCGATATTGCGGTTAAATATGAATCCCAAACAAAATCCAAGACTAATGCAACACGATAACCATTTTCGCATACATAAGCATATAAATCGCCTTTATGTAAGGTAGGTTCTCGCTTTGCGGTTGTCTTTTTAGGCTTTCTAATTTTTGTGGGTTCGGAATTGATCTTTTCCCAAAACTTTTGTAATGCTTTACGGCGGCTCTTTTCAAGCTGTGGTTCGAGTCCAAGTTCGTTCCAAAATTTTAAATCTGCATCTGTGTCTATGATATCCTTGATTTTTTGCCATAGCCAATCATCTTTGATACCGCACTCCCACAGACATTGTGCCAAC
>JAFTKY010000039.1 GCA_017453005.1 Clostridia bacterium
CGATTCACGAATCGCCCGCAAATAATTATCATCGGTTATTAAAACAATTAAATGAATATGATTGGGCATTATCACATAACGTTCTATTTCTACCCCCAAATGTTCGGGGAGGTTGTTTATAATTCGGTCAACAATTTTGCCCTGTGGAGTTAATTGTGGTTCGGGCGATTCGTGAATCGCCCCTACGATGTTGGACAATATTTGCTTGCGCCCTTCTGTGCATATCGTTATAAAATATGCGCCCGGGGTACTGTAATCAAAATTTTTTAGACGCATGAGCTTTCTCTTTGGTAATTCCATTTTTTCTCCTTTGGGGTGATAAAATGTTTTTTTCGGACCGTTGGGGACGCCGGTCCCTACGGTGTTGATGAAATTGGGAAACGGACCGTCGGGGACGCCGGTCCCTACAGTATTATATCAACACAAAATACGCAAAAATTGTCAGCACCACCGCAAAGAAAATATTTATTGCGGTGAAAAGAAGGAAATAAAATCTCTTTTTTTCGGGGTTGTGTCGGGTATATTCGCGGTAGGTTATAAGGCTTGCGAGGGATGCTATCATCGTGCCCGCGCCGCCGATATTGACGCCCATTAAGAGCTCGCGGTAATTGTCCGTGAAATGTGAGAGCAATACTGCCGTCGGTACGTTACTCATGACCTGACAGCACAAAACGGAGAACACCAGCGTGCTTTTTTCAAGCAGCATGGCAAGCAAGGACTGCACCGCCTCCATTCGCGACATATTGCCCGCGAAAATAAAGAAAAATACAAAGGTCAAGAGCAGGGCGTAGTCAACCTTACCGAGAGACGAGACGTCAAGGAAGATAAGCGCGATAGGAATTATGATAAGCCCCGTCCAGTAGGGAACAAGTCTGAAAACTATGATTATCGAATAGATAAACAGTAAAATATAAAGCAGCGTTCTGCCCAGTGGCAGGCGTATTTTTTCTTTGTCCTCAATGCTTATTTTCTCGCTTTTAACGAATATCAGGCACATTGCCGTGATAAGCGCGACCGAGAGCAGAAAGAGGGGAAGCATTATAAGGGTAAATTCACCCGTTGGAATGTTGAAAAACGAATACAGATAAAGGTTTTGCGGATTTCCAAATGGGGTTAGCATACCGCCGAGGTTTGCGGCGATATTCTGCATGATAAAGGTGAATGCCATGTATTTTTGCTTGCCCGTGTCTGTGAGGACGAAATATCCGAGCGGCAAAAACGTGAGCAGTGCCATGTCGTTTGCGATTATCATGGATCCAATAAAGGTTATGTAGACGAGGGCTAAGACTGATATTTTGATGTTTCCCGTCAGCGCAACAATCTTTCGCGCAAGGAACGTGAAAAATCTGATGTTTTTCAAGGCGCAGATGACTGCCAGCGTGCAGAAAAGGCAGGTCAGCGTTTTAAAGTCAAAATAGCCCACGTATTCGCCATCGGGCGGCACGATAATTGAGGTCACTATCGCCAGAGCCGCCGCAATACACAGCACGGAATGTTGGGCTATGAACTTCCTTATATATATAATAGGATGGATTTTTGTGTTTTGAGCCATTTTTTTGCCTCGGTTTTGAGTGATTTAAAATTTACAAGCATATTGTAGCACTTTTTTTCTCAAATTGCAATATAAACGGATAATTTTTGAAAATTAATATGCAGTTCATAACTTGGGAGTATAATTACTCATTATTAAAGTTGCAATTTTCCTTTGAAATTCAAGCGAAATTCAGACCACGGAGACATAAAATGGAATTTTTAAGAAAGCTTCCCATACCTATGGATATAAAGGCGCAGTACCCCTTAAAAGAGGAGTGGGCGCAGAAAAAAAAGGAATTTGACGCGGAGGTCGGACGCGTCTTTACGGGCGAGAGCGACAAAAAGCTTCTCATAATAGGCCCGTGCTCGGCAGATTGCGAGGCATCGGTGCTTGACTACTCCGAGAGACTTGCCAAAATATCCGAAAAGGTCAACGACAAGATAATAATTATCCCCAGAGTTTACACGAACAAGCCCAGAACCACGGGCGACGGATATAAGGGTATGCTTCATCAGCCCGACCCGAGCAAGGAATCCGATATGCTTGCGGGCATTATCGCGATAAGACGTATGCACACGCGTGTCATTGAGGAGACGGGAATGTTCACGGCAGACGAGATGCTCTATCCCGAGAACTACCGCTATCTTTCTGACATTCTTTCCTACGTTGCAGTCGGCGCGCGCTCGGTTGAAAATCAGCAGCACCGTCTCGTCGCGAGCGGAATAGACGTTCCCGTAGGCATGAAAAACCCCACGGGCGGTGACATTTCCGTCATGCTCAACTCCGTTATGGCTGCACAGCATTCTCACACCTTCCTCTATCGCGGCTGGGAGGTCAAGTCCTCGGGAAATCCTTACGCGCACTCGATTTTGCGCGGATACGTCAACAAGCACGGCGAGTCCATGCCGAACTACCACTACGAGGATATGGAGCATCTTTACGAGAGCTACGTAAAGCGCGGACTTGAAAATCCCGCGCTCATTGTGGACTGCAACCATGCAAACTCCGCAAAGAAATACAAGGAGCAGCACCGTATCGCCTCCGAGGTACTTCATTCCTGCAAGCTCAATTCCGACATTGAAAAGCTTTTCAAGGGCTTTATGGTTGAGAGCTATATTGAGGAGGGAAGCCAGAAGATAGGAGAGGGAGTTTACGGAAAGTCCATCACCGACCCTTGTATCGGCTGGGCTGACACGGAGAAATTTATATACAGTATGGCGGACAAGCTGTAAGGCGCAAAATTTTTTTCTTCCTATTAAATAATCTGTCAAGTTTAAAATATTTTTTCAGAAAAGCTCTTCCAAAAGGAGGAGCTTTCTGTTATAATTAAATAAAGTATGCTAAAGGGGGGATATACGTGACGTTTGAGAGCATTTGCACGGTCTTGAAGGACGCGGGAATTGAAGACTACCGCTTTGAAGCACGCGTGTTGCTTGAAGAATACTGCGGCTTTGTGTCAAGCGAGCGGGATTACGACTGCCCCGAGCTTGCGGCGGCACTTGAGAAACGCACACAGCATTACCCCTTGCAGTATATTCTCGGCAAATGGGAGTTTTACGGGCTTGAATTCAAGGTGAACGAGAACTGTCTCATTCCGAGGGCGGACACCGAGACGGTAATTGAGACGGCGAGGAAGCTTTTGCCCCGTGGTGCACGTATATGCGACCTTTGCGCGGGGAGCGGCTGTATCGGAATAACACTTTTGAAGCTATACCCCAACGCCGTTTGCGACGCGGTGGAGCTGTATCCCAAAACCCTTGATATAGCAAGAGAAAACGCAAGGCTTAACGGAGTATCTGAAAGATATAATCCCATTTGCGCGGACGTCCTTGCAGGTGGGTGTGTTAGCGGAAAATATGACGCGATAATCTCAAATCCGCCGTATATCAGAAAAGACGTGCTCAAATCCTTGTCGGACGAGGTAAAAAAAGAGCCCGTCGCCGCGCTTGACGGCGGCGAGGACGGACTTGTCTTTTACCGTGCTATACTTGACTTGTACGCGGATAATCTCTGTGACGGCGGCGTATTTATATTTGAGATAGGCTACGATCAGGCGGACGCTTTGAAAATTCTTTCGGCAGAGCGGGGAATGGGCTGTAAAATAATAAAGGACCTCGGCGGGCGCGACAGAGTTGCGGTAATCGCCCGCAGGGTCATGGCATAAAATGGAGTGAAAGGGAGGTGCATGACTTGAAAATTGCGGTTTTGGCGGGCGGATATTCGCCCGAGAGAGACGTGTCGCTCACGTCGGGAAGTCTTATTGCAAACGCGCTTATTGACGAGGGCTACAGCGTTTGTCTGGCAGACGTTTATATGGGAATAGAGACGGCGGGCAAATCACCGTCCGAGCTTTTTACGAAAAATAAATACCCCAAATATGAGGTTGAAGCACGCGTTCCCGACCTTTTGGCACTAAAGCAAAAGCGCGGCGGGGGAAGCTCGCTTATCGGAGACGGAATAATTGAGCTTTGCCGTGCGGCGGACGTGGTGTTTTTGGCACTCCACGGCGCGATGGGAGAGAACGGTCAGCTTCAGGCAACGCTTGACAGCTTTGGAATAAAATACACGGGCTCGGGCTATGACGGAAGTCTGCTTGCGATGGACAAGGACTTGTCAAAAAAGATATTCAGAGATGCGGGTGTGAACACCCCGGATTGGCTGTATCTCTCCGCGGAGGAGTGCGACTTGTCGCTCGTCAGGGAGAAAATAGGATTTCCTTGCGTTATCAAGCCCACGAGCTGCGGCTCAAGCGTGGGTGTCTCCATACTCGAGACCGAGGATGAGTTTGAGGGTGCAATAAAGCTTGCCCGACAGTACGAGGGCAAGATAATAATTGAAAAGAAAATAGTCGGCAGAGAGGTCACGGTCGGCATACTTGACGGCGAGGTGTTGCCCGTCATTGAGATAATTCCGCTTTGCGGCTTCTACGATTACGAAAACAAGTACCAGAGCGGAAAAACGCTGGAGGTGTGTCCCGCAAAGATCGACGAGGGCTTGCGTCTTGAGCTTGCGCGACAGACAAGGCTCGGCTTTGAGGCGCTTCGTCTTTCGGGCTACGCGAGATTTGATTTCATGGTGGACGAGAGCGGTAAGCCCTACTGTCTTGAGGCAAATACGCTCCCCGGAATGACGCCGACAAGTCTCTTGCCGCAGATGGCGGGAGCTGTTGGAATGAGCTATGGCGCGCTGTGTAAAAAAATTGCCGAGACCGCGCTCAAAAAGTGAGAATTTTCCTTTTTGTAATTGACAAAATGGGCAACGTATAGTATAATTAAATTAAGAAAATAAAGCCTCATTATAGGCAATTTTCATAAATTTATTTTTGCTCCCCGGCAAAGAAAGGACAAAAAATGGATTTTAAAAACGTAGACAAAAAATACCGTCCCGTGCCGTTCTGGTCATGGAATGAAAAGCTGAATGTTCCCGAGACACTTCGTCAGACTGAGCTTATGGATGAGATCGGAATGGGCGGCTACTTCATGCACGCGAGAGGCGGTCTCCAGACTGAATACATGGGCGAGGAATGGTTTGAAAATATCGCCGCTTGTATCGACGAGTGCAACAAGCGCGGAATGCACGCGTGGGCGTACGATGAAAACGGCTGGCCCTCGGGCTTTGGCGGCGGCAAGGTAACGGGCAAGGGTGAAAAATATTGGCAGAAGTATCTCCGCTATATGCCTGCCGATGCTGACAGAAGCCAGATCCCCGAGAACAGAATTATACATATCAGCGACGAATTCTGCTTTTATTACGACGTCAACCCCTTCTACGTTGACACTATGGACGCAGAGGTCATCGCAGACTTCATAAACGAGATATACGAGCCCTATTATGAAAAATTCGGCTCCTCCTTTGACGGATTTTTCACCGACGAGCCCCAGATATCCCGTAACGGTATTCCGTGGAGCTTGACGCTTCCCGCAAAGTTTGAGGAGGCTTACGGCGAGCCTATCTACGATTATCTTCCCAAGCTCTATATCCAGAAGGAAGGCTTCTTTGAGGCAAGAATGAAATTCTGGAAGCTTATCACGGAGCTTTTCTCCGCATCCTTCATGAAGCAGATAAGCGATTGGTGTCACGCTCATGACCTCAAGTTCACGGGTCATATGCTGCTTGAGGAGACCTTGAACTCCCAGCTCATCACAAACGGCGCTTGTATGCCTCATTACGAGTATTTTGACATTCCCGGTATGGACTGGCTCGGAAGACCCATCTTCCCCTGCCTCACTCCCCATCAGGTCGCGTCCGCCGCGGCACAGACGGGCAAAAAGCAGATACTTTCGGAGACGTTCGCGCTTTGCGGTCATAACGTAGGTCACGACGAGCTCAAGAGAAACTACGAGTGGATGATGGTAAGAGGCATTAACATCATGTGTCAGCACCTTCAGGGCTACTCGCTCCGCGGAATCCGTAAGAGAGACTACCCGCCCGCAATGTATATCCAGCAGCCCTGGTGGGACGATTACAAGATGTTTATTGACGCTATGTCCCGCGTTGGTATGCTGCTTGCAGAGGGTAATATCACCACAAGCACGCTTCTTATGCACAACCAGACGTCCGCGTGGATCTGCTTTGATAACGCAGAAAATCCCGGACTTGAGCACTATAACCAGAAGCTTATCGAGGCAACCGTCGCTCTTGAGGCAAAGCACATACCCTTCCACCTCGGTGACGACATAATGATAGAGAGACACGGACGCGTTGAGGGTAACAAGCTCATTATCGGTGAGATGACATACGATACGGTCGTTGTTACCGAGCACCTCAGATATCTTGATTACACCGAAAAGCTTCTCGCTGAGTTCAAGGCAAACGGCGGTAAGATAGTAACCGTTGACGAGCTTGAGCCCAATCCCATAATAGATAACCCCAATATTACGTATGCGACGAGAGAGTTCCCCGACTTTACGATGCATTACTTTGTAAACTCCACGGACTCCAAGCAGCCCGCGACAATTACGAAGGGAAGCTACGTTGTAAATATCGTAACGGGCGAGAAGGAAAAGTTCACGAGCGACTACACCTTCCCCGCATACGGAAGCCTTGTCGTTATTGACGACGGCACGGGAGACGCAGCACCCAAGACCCTTGATATTTCGGGCGAATGGGACGTTGTAAATGCAACCGAAAATTCTCTTACGCTTGATAAGTGCACGTACTGGTTTGACGGCGAGCTTCAGCAGGAGAACGGCTATATTCTCAACGTATCCACGCGTGCGTACGCGCTTGAGAGAGCAGTCAATATCAAGTGTCAGTTCAAGGTGGATATTGAGTATATCCCCGAAAAGCTTTATCTTGCCGTTGAGACTCCCGAGATATTCAAGATAAGCGTAAACGGTACGGAAATTGACAAGACCGATTGCGGCTATTTCTCCGACCAGGCGTTCCGCAAGCTCGATATCACAAAGTACGTGAGACTTGGCGAGAATATTATTGAGACCGAGGTTCTCTTTGATCAGTCTCCCGAGACTTACGAGAACATGAGAAAGGCAAAGATATTTGAGTCCGAGAAGAACAAGCTGACGTACGATATGGAGATCGAGTCCATGTATCTCGTCGGCGACTTCGGCGTAAGATGTAACGGTAGCTTTGAGAGAATTCCTCACAGCGCGTACTTCTACGATGGCACCTTCACGGTAGTTGCTCCCACAGAAAAGGTAACTTTCCGCGATATTCAGAAGCAGGGATACGCGTTCTTTGCGGGTAAGCTCACTGTAAAGCGCACCTTCAACCTTGAGGACACAAATCTCAAGCTTTCGCTCTGCAAGAAGGGTGTGAACGCAATTCACGTAAAGGTAAACGGCAAGACACTTCCCACGCTTATGTGGGCGCCCTACGAGCTTGATCTGTCCGACGTGCTTGTAAAGGGAGAGAACGAGGTGGAGATAACCATCGTAAATAACCTCCGCAACCTCCTCGGACCCCATCACCACGTCGCAGGCGAGATCTTCTTTGCATGTCCCGCAAACTTCTACGACGAGGGCTCGGTATTTACCGACTACCAGAGCGGCTTCTATACTGAAAAGTATAGCCTTGTTGAGATAAGCCTTATCTGATAAAATACAAGGTTTGATAAAAGCCCGAGCCGAA
>JAFTKY010000040.1 GCA_017453005.1 Clostridia bacterium
TATTATCCCGCAGACTGCTCGGTGTGTCTTATAAACATCAATGGAAGCGTCAACAATTCGGGCTTTAACGTTCAAGGCGAGGAAGCTCTTGAGAGCGGAGAGGTATTGACACGCCTGACCTCGTCCTCAAGCACCGCAAAGGAGCTGACGGCGGATATTCTCGGCAGTGACGTCTACGTCACGAAATATATAAAGTGCGAATATTACCGCGAGTTTATAACCCTTTATTCCTTTGGCGGAAAGCTTGGTAATCCGCTTATATTTGCGGGAAGCAATTCACACGGGGCAAGGGAGGTAGTGTTTGCCTTTGACCTTCACAACTCAAATTTACCGCTTCTGCCCGACTATAACGTGCTTATCCGAAATCTCGTAAAATATTCATTCCCCGAAATGATAGATAAGACCAATTTCACGTGCGGCGAGGAGGCAGAGGTAAACATTCTCCCGAACTGTGACAGTGTAAAGGTCACAAGTCCGCTCGGAAACGTATCTTATCTCGACACGTATTCAGCAAAATCAAGCTTTAAACTCACCGAGGTCGGCACGTACGAAATAAGCATGACGGTCGCAGGCTCGGAGAGAGGCTTCAAAATATACTCGGCAATGACGGAGAGCGAACGGGAGCCCGTCACAGAAAAGGATAGCTTTTCTATCCTTGGCGAGCCGGGTCACGGAGGATATGACGGAAAATACGATCCCACCGTGCTTCTGTTCATTGTTCTCGCAATAATATTCGTAATGGATTGGATGGTGTACTGCTATGAAAAATATCAGCTTCGATAATCCGTATCTGTTACTCCTATTTATCCCGCTTCTGCTTCTTATCGTCATTCCGTTCGCAATAGCGATAAGAAAAGAGAATAAGAGTAAAAGCGTTATCGCCTCTCTTGTGATACATATAGTTATAGCAGCGTGCGTCTCTCTTGCGTTCGCCGGGCTTCACACCTCCACCGTAATGACCGAAACGCAGGTTTTCGTCGTTGCAGATATATCATATTCGTCAAACAAAAATCTTGACGTAATTGACGGGTACATCAAGGAGCTTGAAAATAAGCTTCCCGAAAACTCAAAAATGGGTGTCGTATGCTTTGGCAAGGATCACGCAATCCTTACCGAAATGGGTGGGGAATTTACGAGCGTCAAGGACGCAAGGCTTGACGACAGCGCGACGGATATAGCCTCCGCGCTCGACTATACGGCAACCCTGTTTGACAGCGACGTAATAAAGAGAATCGTCGTTATCTCTGACGGCAAGCAGACGGGACCTGACACGTCCGTTGGCAAGCTTATAAACTCAATAGAGGCAATTTACGCCGAAAATATTTATATCGACGCCATTTATCTTGACAACAACATATCCGAAAACGTCAGCGAGGTTCAGATATCGGGCGTGGATTATACGAGGTCTACCTACGTAAACCATGAATCCGCCGCCGAGGTGCTTATTCAGTCAAGCACAGATACGCACGCACTTGCCGTGCTTTCGGCAAACGGCGAAAAGGTGGATACGAGAGCGCTCACCTTGAAGCGCGGCTACAACATAGTCAATTTTGACCTTGATACGTCAGCTGCGGGAGTGTGTGATTACAAGATAACCCTCGTAGCCGACGAGGACAATACGTCCGCAAATAATTTCTACGATTTCACGCAAACAGTCGCGGGAAAGCTCAACGTCCTGCTCGTCTCCGAGCTTGACTCAGACCTTGAGCGCGCCCGTGAGCTTTACGGCAAGAGTGCAGTGATAGACGCGTATATAAGAGACAAGAACGTGCCTTGCAGCGTTGAGGACCTTTGCAAGTATGACGAGATTGTTCTCTCAAACGTCGACGTGCGAAAGCTGAATAATTTCTCGTCCTTCATAGACGGAATTGACAAGGCAGTATCGGTATTCGGCAAGAGCCTCGTCACAATGGGAGACCTTTGTATCCAGAACAAGACGGACGAGGTACTAAAGCAGCTTCAGGATATGCTTCCCGTAAAGTACGGCAACAATGACGACGAGCCAAAGCTTTATACGATAGTCATTGATACGTCAAGAAGCATGCAGAACTTCGGACGCTTGCCCATAGCTAAAGAATCCGCGTATTATCTTATTGATATGCTCAATGAAAAGGACTATATATGTATAGTTAATTTCTGGGGTAAGTACAACATGGTGCAAAGCCCCACGGAGCTCACGGACAAGGAAGCTGTAAAAACGATAATCAGAAATATCGACCCGTATCAGGGAACTCTTATAGGTAACGCCATGCACACCGTAAGGGACGAGCTTTCAAATTGGGCGTTTGAGGACAAGCAGATAATGCTGATAAGCGACGGACTCTCATATTCGCTTGAAAATGACGATCCCGTAGAGGAAACGCAAGCACTGTACGATATGGGAGTTATCACCTCGGTCATTCACCCCGCGGCACGCGAGGAGGGAGAGGCTACTCTCCGTTCCATAGCAGAGGTCGGCGGTGGCGGATACTACGAGATCGCACACATGGAGGACCTTGAGGACGTAATGTTCTCGGAGATCGCCGATGATCTTACCGAGTCCGTAATTGAAAAGCAAACTCCCGTCAGCATTGATAAAAAATACGATAAGGTGCTTGAGGGCATCTCATCAATTCCCGACGTTCACGGCTTTATGTATGCAAAGAAGAAGGGAAGCGCCGTTACGGTTCTGACCGTTGAGCACAAAAAGTCCGAAAAGGTCACGGAAAGTCTGCCGCTTTATTCCTATTGGGATTACGGTAACGGACGGGTATCAACTCTTACGACGTCGCTCTCGGGCGAATGGACAAAGGATTGGCATAACAATAGCGGTGAAACTCTGCTCTCCAACATATACGTTGAAAATACCCCGAAGGAGAGAATAGACTATCCCTTTACCGTAAACATAGAAAACAGCGATTCAAAATCAAAAATAGAGATAATTCCGCTCACACTCAACCCGTATGCAACGGCAGACGTAATAATAACTCTCCCCGACTTTACGCAGATAAGCGAGAGACTGATATTTGACTCGTCAAAATATACGTACAGCTTTGATACGCTCCAGTTTGGAAAGTACAATATTGAGGTCGTATATTCATACGGAGAGAATACGTACAAGGCAAATACAGCCTTCAATATTTCCTACGCCCCCGAGTACAACAGCTTTGAGGCGTTCAGCCCCTCAAATCTTCACGCGGCAATAAGAAATCGCGGAACGGTATATGACGGCGTCGTCCCCACACTTGAAAATAATCAGAACGAGGTCGCGCTTTACACCGTGAGATTTACCGTGCCCTTGATGATAGCCGCGGCGGTATTGTACGTAATTGACATTATCGTCAGAAAGATAAAGAAGGAAGATATAACGGGACTTTTCAAAAAAAGAACAAAGACAGGGGAGGTAAAATAGTATGAAAAAAAGAATAATATCATGTATTTTATTTTTCCTTGTGATTTCAATGCTGCTTTCGTCCTGCTCGGAATTTACCCCCGCAGTAGACCCAAACGGCAACAATGAAAGACCCACGCAAAACGAGCAACCAACCGAAGGTACTCCTCCCGAAGAGGATGACGGCTCGTATACCGTCACGCTTTCCTATAACGGCGAGCAGTATATCCCCACGTCGGACACAGAAATATACGTCCAATGGAATGACGGCTTTTCGTTCCACAAGGCACTCATGGAGGATGGTGTTGCCAAGGTCGGAAACCTTGACGGTGACTTTCAGGTAACGCTTTCCGCCGTCCCCGAGGGCTTTGCATACGACCCCAACGCCTATATTGCAACCACAGACAACAGACATATTGAAATTAAGCTGCACAAGGTAATTGAGA
>JAFTKY010000041.1 GCA_017453005.1 Clostridia bacterium
CTCTAAAGAACTGCTGTAGGGCATAAAGGCAATTGAATTTTCCTCGTTCTGAAGCCAGCCGTTTCCAAGAGTTCCCTTGTATTCGTCGGGGGAGATTACGTCTATCTGTGCGTTGAGCACGCTCTTTATCGCCTGCTCAATAAAGAACGGGCGGTCACTCACGATAAGCGTTTTATAGGACGTGCTTCCGCGCTCAATATCGTGGATTATATACTCGTTATCAAGGGCGAGCGCATCGTCATTCTCTATCTCAAGCTTTATCTTTCCGTAGGACTTGACCTGGGTTTCTATCGCAAAGGGTGTTTTTTCTCCCTTTTCTACGGATATGCTTGACGTAGCGTAGGGCTCTGCGGAATCGTCGATATACATATTGACCTTAAGACTTGCCGCGCTTTGATAGGAAATAAGATTTCCCGTTACCGTGAGCGTCTCTCCTATATGGGTATAAGCAACGTCCCCTATCGCGTAGTTCTCTGCCGATTGCGAAACGTTTATTACCTCCACGTTATCATGTGCCTTGTAGCTTGAGTCGGTGAGAAGATATATCTGTATTCCAGGATTTTCATTAAAGTATTCCTGCGAGATACCGATGGCGTCGGAATAGTCAAGCTCGTCGTACGCGACCTCAAGCTCGTCAAGAAGTATCTGTGCCTGCTCCTTGCTGTCCGTTTGCTCGTATACCACCTCGGTCGTGTCACCGACGTAAATGAGGGTATATACGCTTCCGTCCACCGAGGAGTTTATCATTTCGGATATTTTGTCCTTTGCCGCGTCAAAGCGCGTGGACTCTCCGCTCTCGATATTCATGCTTCCCGAGCCGTCAAGAATAAAGCAATATTCCTGTGCCGAGTCGGGCAGAGTGATTATGGGGTGAGCGATAAGGAAGGACACGACGGTTACCGTGAGTATCTGTAAAATAAGGCTTATGATACCCGCAAGCTTGCTTATGGGATTTCTGCGCTTTAAGAATTTTTCACTCAAGGTCCACAGATAAGTTGAGGATACCGTCTGCTCGGTGTATTTGTTTTTGATGATGTAAATGATTATCAGAATGGGAATTCCGATAAGTCCAAGTAATCCAAGAGGATATAAAAAGCTCACTTTACTACCCCCAGATAAACCGATTTTTCAAAAAGCACATCTCCAAGTCTTTCCTCCGCCGACACGAGCATATAGCTTCCGCCTCTCGCGGCGCAATAATTTCTTATTCTGTCGGTAGAGTATTCAAGAGCGAGCTTGTAGGCGCGGATGATTTCCTTGTCGATATTTTTTCGGTAGCTTCTCTGCGTGCTTTCGGAGTCAAAGAGGTGCACCTTTCCGCGCGTGAGAGGATTTAATTCCTCCTTTGCGAGCACCTGGATACAAAGTATATCTCTCTTTTTATCCGTGAGCTTGTCTATTGCCGCCTCAAAATTATTGTCGGTAAGAAAATCGGAGATTATGACGGATACGCCGTCTCCGTAGCCAACGCCCTCGGGGGCAAGAGCCTCGCTTATATAGCTGTCGCCGTCAAACTCAATTTCATTGAGCTTGCCGATGCTTGATAAATAGGCCTCCTTGCCGACCATTCCGCGTATAAGCTCGTGGACGCACTTCTCTTTTATCACGTAAACGGAAACTCTGTCCATCTCACACACCGAAATATAAGCCAGCGCAGCCGCAAGCTTTATTGCCATTTCGGCTTTTTTCTTGTCTCCGTGCGTCATGGAGCGGCTCGCATCAATATATATTCTGGTATGCATCTGCCGCTCGTCGAGATAAAGCTTGATATAAAGCGTCTCAAAGCGGGCGTACGCGTTCCAGTCAATCTTGGTGGTATCGTCGCCGTTTACGTAGTCGCGGTAGTCAGAAAACTCACAGGATGAGCCGTAGGTACGGCTCTTGCGGTTTCCGCCAAACATACCCGCTACGTTATTCTTCAGAAGAGTTTGCAGCATTTCTATCTGCGAGAGAAGCTCTTCGTTGATTATTTGCTTGCTCATATTATTTTTTCGTTTCCTTGATAAGCTTTGCTATAACGTCGTCAACGGTGAGACGGTCGCTTACTGCGGCGTAGTTTATCTTTATTCTGTGACGGAGTACGGGAGCGGCAAGTGCGTCAATGTCCGCATACGAGACGTTGTAATTTCCGTTCATAAGCGCGCGCACCTTGGCGCACGTGATAAGAGCCTGCGCCGCACGGGGAGACGCGCCGTATTTTACGTACTTCTTCGCCGTGTCGGAGGTGTTCTCTATCTCGGGGTGCGTGCCCGAAACGAGACGCACTGCGTAGTCAAGCACCTCGTCAATTACGGGAACTGTTGACGCGAGCGCTCTCATTTCAAGAATGGACGCACCCTCAAGAACTGCCCCTGCAGTCTCGTCCATGGTTATCTGTGTCATCTTTACGATGTCGGAAAGCTCGCTTTCCGAGGGGAATTTCATTACAAGCTTGAACATAAATCTGTCCATCTGCGCCTCGGGGAGCGGATAGGTTCCGTCCTGCTCAATGGGGTTCTCCGTTGCAAGCACGAAAAAGGGCTCGTCAAGCTTGTGCGTTTCGTTTGCGACGGTGACCTTGTGCTCCTGCATTACCTCAAGCATTGCGGACTGCGTTTTCGGGGTAGCTCTGTTTATTTCGTCCGCGAGAACAAGGTTTGCAAATATCGGACCGCGGCGGAATTCACTCGTCATTCTGCCGTTCTCATCCTTGTTTATAACCACCGTACCCGTAACGTCCGAGGGCATAAGGTCGGGTGTGAACTGAATTCTTGAGAAAGGAAGGCTGAGGACCTTACTGAGCGAGCGCACAAGACGGGTCTTACCTACGCCGGGGACACCCTCAAGCAGCACGTTTCCGCCCGCTACTATTGCGATTATTACGTTATCAACTATTTCGTCCTGTCCGACGACGTCGCGGCGAAGCTCTGCCTTGACCTTTGTTATAAGCTCGTTAAATCTCTGTACGTTTTCTGTGTTTGCCATTTTATTATACCTCTTTGTGATTTAGTCTTCTTTTTTGTTGTTTCCGCTGTAAAGCAGCGCGTAATAATCGTTGATTATCTGTTCAAGCTCGTCGGAGAGCGTTCCGTCAACGATAAGGTAGGAGATATCTCCGTAATATTTGGCTATGACCTCTCCGTAGGAGACGTAGCCGAGCTCGGGATCATATATGACGTCGTCGCTTCCATACAAATGCTCGCCGTCATCAAGGCCGCCCGTGTTCATTTTGTCGGGGTCCTTGCTCGGTTGCATATCCTCCTCGCCGTCGGAGGGATCATTCGTTTTTACTTTTGGGTCGATATCTATATCGTCCTCGGTCAGACCGAATATTTCCATAAGTCGGAGAATGGTGCTTGAGCGCACGCTCTCGTTTGTGTACTGCGTGTACAGCGCCTTCGTAAAGCTTACGTCCGCGTCATTGAACAGAGCCTCAAGCTCTTGCTCTGCCTCGTCCTCGGTATAGCCGTCATATTCGTCGGCTGTTTTCTCAAGCGCGTCCGCGAGAGATAAAAGCGACGTATAAAGCGCGTCCTCGTGGGCAGGCTCTTCCTTTGCAAGTGCCTCCTTTATAGCTTCTGCGGTGTTTTTGAGGCGCGTGGAGGTGTTCTCAGCGGTGAGAAGCTCCCTCTCGTTCTCAAGCACGGCAGAAAGCTCAAGCGCATTCAGAAGACCGATGGATATACCCATGTCCTTTACAAGCTTACTGTCGCTTTCCTGGAGCTTTTCGGAAATATCGTCAAATGTGTTATAATCGTAAACGTATTTATGGATATTCTCAATCGCAAGCTTGACGGAGGATTTCATTCCGCTCATATTCGTGGCAGCTTTGAGACGCGTGAGCAGCATTTCAAGCTCGGAGATAACCTCTCCCTTTGGCTGATCCTCAAGTCCAGACGACTGAACGCTTTTTATAAGATCCCTCAGTGCCTGCTCCTGCCACGTGGTCATGTCAAAGTTCGGGTCGGGTGTCTTTGGAGGCTCAATAACCTTTTGAGGCACTATTATCGCCACAACAAGCAGACCGCACGAAATTACGGGAAGGATAAAGTGAAGCCAGATATGTTTACTCCTTGCCTTTTTCAGAGATGTGCTTTCAAGTATTCTCTCGGTGTCCTCGCGTTGAACGAGTATCATATCCCCCGATGCGTCCTTGAAATTTACCATGGTCTGCACCTTCTCGTCAAGAGAAAGCTTTTTGTCAAGATATTTTGCTATTTTCTTTTCGGTGGGTAAAAACAAAACATAGCTTATCGCACTCAAAAGCAGTGCAAGTCCGCCGCCGACGGCAGCGTATAATATGTAATTTGGCACTTGCGCGCTAAGCTTTGCCACAAGCCACATCACAGACGCGACTATTATTCCGACGGATATGCCGAACGCCAGCGATTTAATTGTGACGCCCGCGCGGTATCGCTTTTTGAACTTCAAAAACCCCTTTTTCATCAGAACTCCTGTATATAATCAAATATAATTTAAAAATAAAAATAGATAGTAATATTATATCATTTTTTTTAAATTTTGTAAAGTGTCATAGCAGACGTATAACATTAAATAAAAGAACAAAGTGTAAAAAAATATATACCCTTTTATGAAATAATGCATAAAAATACAAAAAGCCCTGCATAGCAGAGC
>JAFTKY010000003.1 GCA_017453005.1 Clostridia bacterium
AATACCCCCGTTATTCCCTTGAGTATCTGCGCTATAAACCACGAGGCTATAACGCTCATCATCATGTAATTTGTAAAAAGGTCCTTTACGTACTGCATCTGTTTTTCCTTTACATCTTATTTTTCTCTTGAACAAAGAAGCTGTGCTATTGCTATAAGTCTGTCGCTGTTTTCGTATTTTTCAAGTATACTCACAGCCGTGTCCGTGCATTGCTTTGCATACGCGAGCGCCTGCTCCACCGTAAAAAATCTCAAAAAAGTGGTCTTGTTCTGCTCCTTGTCCGAGCCTATGGGCTTGCCGAGCGTCTCGGCGGTGGACGTGACGTCAAGCACGTCGTCTATTATCTGGAACGCAAGACCTATCTGCGTGGAGACCGCGGTCATATCGTTCATTTTCTCGTCATCGGGGGCAATTCCCGCCGCAAGACATCCAAGCTGAACGGCAGCGCATATAAGCGCACCCGTCTTACCGACGTGAAGCTCTATGAGCTGCTCCAAGGTAAGCTCGTGCGTCTCGCCGTACATATCTATCGCCTGACCTCTTATCATGCCTCGGCTTCCCGTCGCGGCAGACAGAAGCGATACCGCGACCGCCGCACAGTCACCCGAAACGTACGGATTCATCGCACATTCAAGGAACGCGTCCGTCAGAAGTCCGTCACCCGCAAGCACCGCGACAGCCTCGCCGTAGACCTTGTGCGTGGTAGGCTTTCCGCGGCGAAGGTCATCGTCGTCCATGCAGGGCAGATCGTCGTGAATAAGAGAATAGTTGTGCACCATCTCTATCGCGGCGGCAAACGGCAACGCCGCCTTCATATCTCCGCCGAACATTTTGCACGCCTCAATGCAAAGGCACGGGCGTATTCTCTTGCCGCCACTCAAAAGACTGTATCTTTGCGCCTCGGTAAGTCCGCCGACTATCTCGCTGTCATCACCGTACTTTGAGTCAAGCACAGACTCAACTATGGCGGCATTCTCGGCTATTATATTTTTTGCATTATTGTTATCCATTTTTTCTCCAATCAAGCGAGGTCGTCCTCGGTTATGGGCGTCTCTACTATCTCGCCCTCGCTGTTTCTCTGAAGCAATTTGATTTTGCGCTCTGCCGCGTCAAGCTCAAGCGAGCATTTGGACGCAAGCTTCACTCCCTCCTCGTAGAGCTTGAGGGATTTTTCAAGCGTCAGGCTCTCGTCCTCAAGGGACGCGACTATCTCCTCAAGACGGGAGAGGTTTTCCTCAAAGGTCTTTTTCTTTTCTGCCATTATATCATTCTCCTTTTTCGGTAATTTCAACGGTTGCACCGACCTCACCGTCGGCAAAGGATATCTTTATTTTGTCGCCGTCCGACAGCGCCTCCGCGCGGGTTATTACGCCGCCGTCTCTCTGGACCACCGCATATCCGCGTGACATGAGCGCTAAGGGATTTGCCGCGTCAAGACGGGTGTTCAGTATCGCAAAGCTGCTCTTCGACCTTTGCAATACGCCTGTGCCGAGGCTCTCAAGCCTCTCGCCAAGTCTTGCCACGTGCATCATTTTTTGATTTAGTATATGCTCGGGTGACTTTATCTGCGCGCGTTTTTCAAGCGACGCTACGCACGTCTTCAGCGCAGTCAGTCTTTTGGATATTCTCACCTCTGCAAGTCTGTCAAGCTGACGCACTCTCTCCAAAAGTCCCAGCATATCGGGAAATGCTATTTCTGCCGCCGCGCTCGGTGTTGGCGCGCGGAGGTCGGAAACGAAATCGCATATCGTAAAATCCGTCTCATGTCCCACCGCCGAGATGACGGGGATATCCGACGCGTATATGAGCCTTGCAAGGCTTTCGTCGTTGAACGCCCACAAGTCCTCGATAGAGCCGCCGCCTCTGCCGATAATTATCACGTCAACGGGGCTTCTTTCGTTAAAATATCTGATACCTCCGCAAAGGCTTCTCGCGGCGGTATCTCCCTGCACCTGCGCGGGATAAATGATTATTTCCGCCGACGGACACCGTCTGCCCGACACGTTGAGAATATCGTGTATTGCCGCGCCCGACGCGGACGTGATAACGCCTACTCTCTTTGGTATCGTGGGTATGGGCTTTTTGTGGCTCTGCTCAAAAAGTCCTTCCGCTCCGAGCTTGACCTTCAGCTGCTCAAACGCGCGCGCCAGCGCGCCGACACCGTCAGGCTGCATATCGGAGGCGTATATCTGATACTCGCCTCGCGGCGCGTAGCTTGATATTTTTCCGTGGAGCAGCACCTTCATGCCGTCCTCGGGAACAAATTTCAGCCTTTGGGCGTTTCCGCGGAACATTACGCACTTGATTATACTCGTCTCGTCCTTAAGCGAGAAATAAAGATGTCCCGTGGAATAGTGGTTTTTGAAGTTGGATATCTCTCCGACCACCCACACGTCAGAAAGTACGGGAGAGGACTCCAGAAGCATTTTTATATATTCATTTACCTGCGTCACGCTGAATGAATTGCCTTGGCTCATGACGTCCTCCTTTTCTTCTTTTACTTGTTTTTTATATGCGCTCTTCTGCAAAGAAGGGCAGTTCCCGCCGCGTTGTCCGAGGAAAACTCGGGACGGGCAAAATATACTCTGTCGTTTTGCGACAGCATTTTCTTTATTCTGTTATTGCTCATTACTCCGCCCGCGTAGATTACGGGAATGTTGGGATAAAGGCATCTCAGGTTTTCCGTCATTTTTAGGAGAGTTTTGCCTACAAAGTCGAACACGAACTCGCAGACCTCACCTTTATTTTGACCTCTATCATATATCTGCGCCGACTGATTTTCAAGCCCCGAAAGGTTGCAATACAGTCCTTCAACGCATATTTTTATTTGCTTTGTATAGGATTTCCCGTCACTGCAAAGGGTCTCCATTTCTCTGCCGCAGGGAAAATTCAATCCCATCATGACGCCCGCGCGGTCTATTGCCTGACCTGCGTTGATGTCGCGAGTGCCGCCTATCTGCTCTATTTTCATATCGCCGTCCGCAAGCGTCACGAGCAAAAGCTCGGTAGTTCCGCCCGAGACGTGAAACGCCGCAAATCTGCCGCCGCAAGCCTTTGCCTCGGAAAGTATGCGCGCCTCCGCGCCCGACGAATAGAGCGCCGCCGAAATATGTCCCGCCTGATGCGAAAACTTATATATCGGACAGCCTATTCCCGCCGCCATGGAGTGCGCCGCCGACTGTCCAGCCAGAAAGCAATGCATATACGAGCCCTCGCAATCGCGCGGATACGCGGAATAGCCTATCGCGCATATCTCACTCTGCGGATAATTTTCCTTGAGCGTTCTTGAGAGGGCTTCCATTATCTCGGGCAGATTTTTCGTATGCTGAAACAGTGCATCGCTCTGCCGCAGTCCTCTCTCGCCCTGCTCTACCGACAGCAGCTTTTTTATATTCGCAACCACCTCGCCCGTCTCCGTGCAAAGCGCGGCAGACGTCGTATAGTTGCTTGTGTCGATACCGACGTAAAGCTTGTCCATATTACTGTTCGTCGGAATTGCCGAGGGATATGAGCGCGTCCTTGCCCTTTGCCTCAACGTCACGGACAATGCTCGCAAGCACGCCGTTTACAAATGCGCGCGACTTGTCCTCTCCGTACTTTTTGGAAATGTCGACCGCCTCGCTGACGGATACGTTTGCGGGGATGTCCATATAAAGAATTTCATATACCGAAAGGCGAATGACCGTACGGGAGACCTTGGAAAGTCTTTCCGCCTTCCAGCCCTTTGCGTACTTGCTTATTATCGCATCAAGCTCCGCGCTCTTTTCACAAATTCCGAAAAACGCTCCCTTTATATATTCATCGTCGGGAATTTCTCTGTCCTCACACGCGGACGTGTAGATCGTCTCGGGGGTGTCTTCCTGCTTGAATTCGGTCTCAAACAAGAGCCCAAACAGAGTTCTTCTCGCTTCTTTTCTTGACATAACTGGCATGGTAGGTGTATCTCCTTGATTGAAAAAATATTTGCGCTTGCCGAAATCGGCAATATATACCTATTTTAATTATATAATATTTATTATGAGTTGTCAAGGAAGTTTGCATATTTTTATGCATTTTTATACATTTATTTTTTTCAAAAAACAGCTTTTGCTTATTGAAAAATTTTTTATTATATGATAAAATAGAATGAGGGCTTGCTTGTCCCTCAAAAACAACAGAAAGGTTATGCAAATGCTAAAAAGAATTATAAATCTCGGCGCGGTCTACTACGCGGCAATAAGCGGTGTGCTGCTTGTTCTTGCATGGATATTCGGAGAGAGCTTTTCGGTGCTCGAGCCGTCCAAATTCCTCTTTATCATGCTCTTTTCATTCGTAGCTTCAACGGGTACTGCCATCAAGGAGAGCGACCTTATGGGCAAGACAGCCGCAGGCGTCTGTCACGCGGTGTGCTACATAGGAGGATTTTTCTTCTGCATAATACTTCCCTACGGCAAGGGCTTCACGTTTGCCGTTATATCGCTCACGCTTTTCACGGCAGGCTACGCAGTCGTGTGTATTCTGAAGTCGGTCATCTCAAAGCGCTCGGTCAAAAACAAAAAGACTGTTGCTAAGGGCTCGTCAAAAGGCAGCTTGACAGACAAAAACAAGACCGAGCCAAAGAAGGCCAAAGACAAAAAGGCTAAAAACGAGACCGAATACAAGAGCCTTTTCTCAGACAACAGCAAATAAGGTTTTAGAAAAATGAATAAAAAGACGAAAAAGGTAATTATAATTTCCCTTCTCGTTGCATCAGTTTTGGCAATAGCTTCTGCGGTGTGCCTTGCAAGTCTCATTCGCAGGGACGAGCGCTTTGACATATCAAAAAGCCCCGCCACTCTCGTCGCCACGCCCGATTACGGACAAAACTACGTAAATAATTTGATATTTCTCGGAGATTTTACGAGTTTTGGAATGATAGAGTGCGGCGTGCTTGATGGCGGCGTCGAATCCAATCAGGTATGGACGGGAAGGAACGGAACTCTGCCGCTTGATTACAACACTGACAAGACCACGGTAGTTCTGCCCGAAATAGGCGAGGAAATGCTTTTGTCAAAGGCGCTCAGCGAAAAAAAGCCAAGATATATCGTGATAACTCTGGGGCTTGAAAACGGCGTTCCGTATTGCGAGAAGGACGCCTTCTGCGATTATTACGGAAGGCTTATTGAAATGATAAAGGAAAGCTCCCCCACAACGAAAATAATACTTCAGTCCATTCTGCCCGTCACGGCGAAATACCAACTAAAAAACAAGGAATATTCAAACGAAAAAATTGACCTTTGCAACACCTGGATATGTGAGCTGGCGGAAAAGCACGGGATCAGATTTATCAACACCGCGGAGGCGCTCAAGGATTCCTCGGGAAATCTGGCGCGTGAATATGCGACCGACACGGGTAATTGCCCAAATACCGAGGGCTACAAAAAGGTGTTGGAATACATAAGAACTCACGGATACGTCGATTACCCCGAAGGCCCCACTCAGCCCCCAACCGAGACACCGACAGAGCAGCCGTCGGAGACTGCCACCGAATAAAATACCGTATATACAAAATCCCCGTAGGATGCAGACGCATCCTACGGGGATTATTATTTTATTTTTGATAAACCTGAATTAGTCTTCCTTCTTCTTGAAGCTTACAGCGCCTGCAACAGCAACGCTTGCGACAATTGCAAATGCACCAAGTCCGATAGCAGAGCCGCAGCCCTTCTTATCCTCTTCCTTGCCGGAATTGTTCTCTTCCTTGTTGTCATTCTTGTTGTCATCTGTGGGCTGCTTGGAGGGAGCCTCTGTAGGAATGGTTCTCTTTGCGCCACATACGTTACATTCGCCGTCCTTTTCATCATCGTAGGTGTGAGCTGCCATGGGAGTCTCTGTAATTGCTACGATAACCTTGCC
>JAFTKY010000042.1 GCA_017453005.1 Clostridia bacterium
AAAATCTCGCGGAAAGAACCCTCTCACCCGCTATCGAGAGAGCTCTCCCAGAGGGAGAGCCTTTGGAATCGCGCAACCTTATGGGCATGGGCTTTGCCCTGTGCCCTGTGCCTTTGTAATACAAAGGCGAAACTGGCGATAAATGAAAAACAGGAGGTCGACAATGGAGTGCATTTTACCTGAAGAGCAGTTGATTGAATATGCAAAGTCATATTTAAAGGCGAAGGGCTTTAAGAAAAAGAACAAACGTTGGACAAAAGACATCGGTGATTTTACAGTTTGTTTTTACATTCAAGGCAGTTGTTTTTCAAAAGAAAACTATTATATCCGTCCCGGAATATTTATTAACGCTTTATTGCCTACCGAGCTTGTTTACGGACATTGGATGACCCAAATTGAACCAACAACACCAGAAGAAATAATGTGTAAATTTGAACAGTGGTGTCAAGAATGGACTAATAAATCTTTGATCAAATATCGGTTGCTTGCATTTATTGAATGGGAGAAAAGAAATCCGCTCGAAAAACGACGAGCAGGATTGGTGGATTACGAAAAAGATCCTGTTCCGGCAAAAGAATTTTTTACAATTGATTCGCCACCATGGTGTTCCCCCAAGCAATATATTTTAGATAATTTCTAATATCAACGGCAATAGATAACCCCGACAGACGTTTTTAAAATCTGTCGGGGTTATCTATTTGTTTTCTGCGGATCAAATATTGCTTATCCGTAGGGGCGTTCTTTGAACGCCCGCTGGCGAACACAGTTTGTCCCTACCGTGTGCTAGATAATTTCTTCGTTAATTTTGCAGAGCGTTCTCGCCGTTTTTTTCTTTTGCCGGCGGGCTTGCGAAACTTTGTATTATGAGGAAATAACAATAATTTTACAGCGAGAAAAACCCTAGCTGTATTTTTTTGAGAATTTAGGCAAATAATAACCTCAAAAAACACGGGAGCATTATTCTATGAGGGCATTTACCGAGCAGTATTCGGAGAACGTAAAGACATTTGACGGTATTTTTCACGTGGAGGAAAATTTTGACCTTATAAAGAAAACGCTGAAGATAGGCTCGGACGAGCTTGTGCTTTACTATATTGACGGCTTTGTCAAGGACACGGTCATGCAAAAGCTGATGATGCATTTTATCTCGCTCAAATCTCTTGAGCCCGACAAAAAGCTGTTTTCACTGAAGGACACGCGCGAGGTGGCGAAGGCGTTTATGGAATGTAACGTTCCGTACGTTGAGAGCGACCTGACGAGCGATGTGGATTCCGCGGTGCAGATGGTGATGTCGGGCGCTGTATTGATGCTCGGCACACGGTTTGGTGATAACGGCATTATCATCGACGCGCGCACCTATCCCGCCAGAAGCACGGGAGAGCCCGAGGGCGACAAGGTCATGCGCGGCGCGAGGGACGGATTTGTGGAGACGCTTATTTTCAACACCGCGCTTATCCGCCGCCGCATACGAAATCCAAGCCTCACCATGAGCTATATAACCGTGGGCAGAGACTCGCGCACGGACATCGTGGTCTGCTACATGAGTGACCGCGCGGACATGAAATACGTTGACGAGCTTAAGGAAAAGATAAAAAACATCAAGACGGATTCGCTTACTCTCGGACACGAGTCGCTTGCGGAATGTCTTATAAGGAAACGGTGGTACAATCCGTTTCCCAAGATAAGATACACCGAGCGTCCCGACTCCGCGGCGGCGCAGCTGTTGGAGGGAAGCGTGCTTGTGCTTATCGACAACTCCCCCGAGGTAATGGTGCTGCCGACCTCAATTTTCGACTTTATGCAGGAGACGAACGATTTTTACTTCCCGCCGCTGACGGGCACATATATCAGAATTGTTCGTCATATCGTTTTCTGGCTTGCGCTGTTTATGATACCGATATGGTACTACGCCGCGACGCATACCGACGTCGTCCCCGAGTGGCTTGCGTTTGTCGTTCCGCAGGAGAGGGGGCGTCTGCCGCTTATCGCGCAGATACTGCTTGCGGAATTTATAATCGACGGGCTCCGCATGGCGTCTCTCAACACCCCGAATATGCTGTCAAACTCGCTATCGGTGGTGGGCGGACTTATCCTTGGAGATTTTGCGGTGGATATCGGCTGGCTTATCCCCGAGGTCATACTCTATATGGCTTTCGTGGCTATTGCAAACTTCACGCAACGGAGCTACGAGCTTGGGTACGCGTTCAAATTCATGCGGATATTGCTGCTTATCATCACGGCGATATTCGGCGGCTGGGGACTGCTTGCGGGCAGTGTCATAATAATCATTCTCATAGCCACCAACGAGACGGTAAACGGAAAGAGAAGCTATCTTTATCCTCTCATTCCGTTCAATTGGAAGGCACTCAAATCGCTGTTCGTCCGCATCAAAAAGAGAGATATTTCAAAATAAATTCCGTGCGGATCGTCGGCAATTTCCCGACGGTCCGCATTTTGATTTTTTGGGGCAAAAAAATTATTAAATTGTTCACGAAATACTTGTCCTCACCCCTTGATTTTATATAAATTGTATATTATAATTATAGTGTATTATCATTTTGAGGGGCGAAATTATGGAAACTCAAGAGCTTAAATTTTCTCACCGCTCGGTGCTGCTGGACGAGTGCATCGACGCGCTGAATATTGATCCCAACGGAATATATATAGACGGAACGGCGGGCGGCGGCGGTCACTCGTACGAGATAGCAAAGCGGCTCACAGGCGGCAGACTTATCGCCATTGACAGAGACGACGCGGCTATCGCGGCGGCAGGCAAGCGCCTCTCGGAATTCGGCGACAGAGTTACTATCGTCAGAAACAATTTTTCAAATATAGCGGACGTTTGCCGTGAGCTTGACATACCGAAGATCAACGGAGTTTTGCTTGACCTTGGCGTCTCCTCGTATCAGCTTGACACGGCAGAGCGCGGCTTTTCGCACAACAACGACGCGCCTCTGGACATGAGAATGGACCGCCGCGGCGAGCTTGACGCATTCGCGGTGGTAAACCTTTACCCCGAGGACAAAATACGCAGAATAATTTACGATTACGGCGAGGACAGATTTGCGCCGAAAATAGCCTCGGCTATCGTGCGCCGCCGTGAGATAAAGCCTATTGAGACTACGGGCGAGCTTGTTGACGTTATAAAGAGCGCGATACCCGCCGCAGCCCGTGAGGGAGGTCATCACCCCGCAAAGAGGACCTTTCAGGCGATAAGAATTGAGGTGAACGGCGAGCTTGACGCAATACGCCCCGCAATAGAGTCGGCAACGGGTCTGCTCGCGCCCGGAGGACGAATTGCCATTATCACCTTCCACTCGCTTGAGGACAGAATAGTAAAGCAGACCTACGTCGGTCTTTCCGAGGGCTGCACCTGTCCGCCGAGAATACCGATATGCGTATGCGGTAACAAGCCGAAGGTAAAGATAATATCCAAAAAGCCGATACTTCCAACGGATAGGGAAATAGAAGAAAACCCCCGTTCAAGGAGCGCAAAGCTCCGCGTGGCGGAAAAGCTCTGATATATGCCCACGTCTGCCTCCGATTTTTTGGCGGAAGGTTAAATTTTGAGAAAGGAATGCAACGAACATGAAATCTCCAAAGGAATCATGCTCTTACTACATAGATCTTTTGTGTGCCAGATTCCGCAATCGCGGTATCGCAGAGAAGGCTCAGGCGGACGCAGAGAGTGACAGACGCAGAGAGAAAAAGCTCTCAAAGAGATATGCGTCGGGTACAGACGTCTCGCCCAAAAGCCGCAAATACAAAACCGGCGTGCACGAGGGCAAGCCCTATACGAGCAGTGACGATTTTGCCCGCTATTACAGCGACCTGCGAGGAAACAAAAGACCCGACGCAAAGCCGCGTGACGAGGAAGAATATAAAAAAGCAATAGCCGAACTGAAAAAGGAGACTAAACTACAGTCAAAAAAAGAGATGCGGCTTGCCGTGCGAAGGCTGATGGGACAAAAGTGCAGGGAGATAGGTCTTATCCCTCCAAGTCCCAAAAAGCTGATAGAGGCAACAAATAAGGGATTTTTTGCCGACGAGCCTGAGGACAGACGGGACGCAAAGCGCACAGGAATGCCGCGCGGCGTACTGTCAACGGTGCTTCTCGTTGCGCTGTCACTGTTCCTTATCGTTACCTCCTCCGTTATGGTAAGCCGCGCCGAGAGTGACGTATCGAGACTTGAGTCTGAGCTTGAAGAGCTCCGTGAGCTTGACGAAAAGCTCAAGGTAGACCTTGAGGTCAAGAACAACATGGTGGACATAAAGGAGATTGCCGAGGAGCAATACGGTATGGTGAGTGCTGAATATACCGCGTCAAGATACGTGTATATTGAGCGCGAGGATAAGATAGTGACAAACAGCGAGACGAGGGTGCAGTCTGCCTTCGTGACGCTGCTTGAGGCGTTGGGGCTTAAAACGGCAGACTGACGCTCAGCAACACAACTTGTACTTTTGTGGCATACTTGTGCCACGGACAAACATATAATTTATTCAGAAAACGAAGGAAAGGAGACAATATGGAAGGCGGAACACCCAGCAATAAGGTTTTGAAAAGATCGGCGGCTATCTGTGCCGTCATAACTGTACTTCTTTTGCTCCTTTCCTTGAGAATACTGTCAATTCAGATATTTGACTTTGAAAAATACGAGCAGAAGGTCATAGACCAGATAACGCAGGTCACGCCCGTTTCGGCGGACAGAGGAGAGATATACGACGCAAACGGCATCGTGATAGCGACCAATATTACAACCTACAGGCTTTTCATAGACCCCGCAGTCATATCACAGCAGACGGCTGCGGACGCCAAGGGCTATGCCGAGATAATTGCGCAGGGGTTATCTGAAATTGAGTCCTTGGGGATTACCTACGACGAGATAATGGCGCAGATGAGCTACACGCGTTACCGCGACAGAACGCTGAAAAAGCATATTTCCGAGGCGTCGGCTGACGAGGTAAGACTGTTTCTGGAGGAGGCGGAGCTTGAGCGTCTTGGTCTTGTTCACCTTCAGGCGACGAGCAAGAGATATTATCCTTACGAAAATCTTGCGTCTCACGTGCTTGGCTTTACCAACAGCGACGGAGACGGAATATACGGCCTTGAGCTTCAGTACAACAAGGACCTTCAGGGCACGGACGGAAAGTACGTCACCGCAAAGGACTCCTCGGGCAAGGAAATGCCCTACGACTACGAGAGCTATATCCCCGCGGTGGACGGATACAACATCGTCACGACCATAGACGTTTACATTCAGGCAGAGCTTGAGGAGCAGGTAAAGCAGGCGTATCTTGAGTCGGGCGGAAAGAACAGAGCCAGCGGCGTTGTTATGGACGTAAATACGGGCGCGGTGCTCGCTATGGCGACCTACCCCGATTTTGACCTTAACGACCCCTGGACGCTCAACGAGGACAGTCAGCAAAAGCTCGATAACGCTCTCTTCAAGCTCGAGACCTCGGGACACAAGGAGGGCAGTGAGGAATTTTTGGCGCGCACGCGCGAGCTTTACTGCGAGACCATGAGAATAGCAAACGACGAGGACGCGGTAAAGTATGAATATAAGACCGTGGAGGAATTTTCGTCCGCGCTCTCGCAGGCTCTCATGCTCGCGATGTGGAACAACAAGGTAACGACGGAGGTATACATGCCCGGCTCGACCTTTAAGGTCATTACGGCGGCTATGGCGTACGAGGAGGATCTGGTCGTCGAGAACGAGACCTTCTCCTGCCCGGGATATCATATCGTGCTTGGACAGAAGATAAAATGCCACAAGACCACGGGACACGGAAGCCTCACCTTTGCGCGCGGAATACAGCAGTCCTGCAACCCCGTGCTTATGATGATGGGCGCGCGTATAGGACAGAGCCGCTTTTACGATTATTTCAACGCCTTCGGATACCTTGACAAGACGGGCATAGACCTTCAGGGCGAGGGCGTGAGCATTTTCTTTGAAAAAGAGAATTTCACCGAGCTTGACCTGGCGGTCACGTCCTTCGGTCAGAACTTTAAAATTTCGGTAATGCAGCATCTCTCCGCTATAAGTGCGGTGGCAAACGGCGGTTATCTCGTCACGCCGCATCTCATTTCGGAAATACGCGACGACGACGGAAACGTGATTTATTCCTACGAGACGCAGGTAAAGCGTCAGATTATAAGCGAGGAGACCAGCAGAATAGTGTCCTCCGTGCTTGAGGAGGGCGTTGCGACAGACGGCGGCGCGAAGAACGCGTACGTCGCGGGATACAGAGTTGCGGCAAAGACGGGTACGTCCGAGAAAAAGGACACGCACGATACGGATTATACGCCGTACGTTTGCTCAACGGTGGCGTACGCACCCGCAGACGCTCCCGAGATAGCGGCGATAATCATGGTCGACGAGCCTACCGAGGGCGTGCTTTACGGAAGCGTCGTGGCAGCGCCTTATATAGGACAGCTCCTCACAGAGATACTTCCTTACTACGGAGTTGAGGCGGTATTTTCCGAGGATGAGCTCCAAAAGCAGGCAATCGAGACGCCGTGGCTTATCGCTCTTGACATTGAAAGAGCGCAGGAGCTTGCAAAGCTGTACGGCGTAAATATAGAGATTATAGGCGACGGAGACACGGTCCTCGGTCAGTCGCCCCAGCCCTTGACCCCTATGGAGAAGGGCTCGGCTAAGGTGGTGCTTTACACCACGGAGGACGCAAAGAACAACAAGAAAACGGTAATAGTCCCCGACCTTATGGGAATGACCTCGGTAGCGGCAAACGGCACGCTGACGGGACACGGACTTAACATAAAGATATCGGGAACGAAAAATTATATGTCGGGCACGGGAGCCGTGGTATACGAGCAATCTATACCTGCGGGTACCGAGGTCGAGATAGGAACTGTGGTTGAGCTCAAGTTCAGATATCTTGATCCCGACGATTAAAATTCGTTAAAAGCCAACGGAAGTATAAAGGTCAATTAAATCAAGGTTGAATTTTATATTTTCGGAGGTTTATATGCTGTTTTCAGAGCTTTGCAGACTTGCAAAAATCAAATTGGACGAGAGGTATTCCGATATTGAAATATCGGGAATATCAAGCGATTCGCGTCGCGTGAGCGATGGTTATCTGTACGTTTGTATTAAGGGCGCGTCCTTTGACGGACACGACTTTATAAATTCAGCAATAGAGCGCGGTGCCGTCGCACTTGTCTGCGACTGCGACTATGACGCGTCGGAGCTTCCCGACGGTATCGCGGTCATATATTCACATAATACGCGTAAGACGATGGCGTATCTGTTCTCGGCGTGGTACAATAATCCGCAGGACACTATGAAAATAATCGGTGTCACGGGAACTAACGGAAAGACCACCGTCTCGCGCATGATATACGAGATACTCTACCGCTCGGGCAGACGCGTCGGACTTATCGGCACCGTGGGGAGCTTGTACTGTGGCGCAAAAATTGACATTCGCTCGGAGTGCGAGCTGTCAAACCTCACCACACCCGACCCCGAGGAGCTTTATAAGATATTCGACGTTATGAAGAAAAGCGGTGCAGAGTATATAGTAATGGAGGTCAGCTCACACTCGCTGGCATATTCAAAGGTCTCGCCCATCAATTTTGAGGTGGGTATATTTACAAATCTCACGCCCGAGCATCTTGATTTTCATGGTGACATGGAGGCGTACTTTCAGGCAAAGGCGAGACTTTTCGATAAGTGCAAGAAGGCGGTCATAAACTGTGATAACCCTTACGGCGTAAGGCTTGCGGGCATGTATCGCGACAAGGCGATAACCTGCTCAGCACAGAGTGGAGACACAAGCGTTTGCGCCGAGCAGATAGTCCTTGACAGACACGGGATAGAGTATAAGCTCTCGCACCCGAGACTGCGCGCAAGGATTATTTGCGCGATACCCGGGGCTTTCACGGTCATGAACTCGCTTGAGGCGACCGTGTGCGCGTACGAGCTTGGCGTATCCGCGTCAGACATAAAGGGCGCACTCGCGCATCTGTCGGGAATTGAGGGGAGGCTTGAGAGAGTAAGGCTTGATAAAGGTCTTAATTTCTCTGTCTATATAGACTACGCCCACACCCCCGACGCACTTGAAAATCTGCTCCGTACGGCGCGTGGATTTTCAAGCAGACGGCAGAGGATAGTTTTGCTCTTTGGCTGCGGCGGTGACAGAGACCGCTCAAAGCGTGCGCAAATGGGCAGAATTGCCTCGTCTATGGCGGATTTTGTCATAATTACGTCGGACAACAGCCGAAGCGAAAACAAGACCGACATTATATGTGAGATACTTTCGGGCGTGGATAAGGAGTCCTGCTTTACCGTTATTGAGGACAGAGAGGACGCCATCGAATACGCGATAAAGAACGCAAAGGAAAACGATTTGATACTGCTTGCGGGCAAGGGACATGAAAATTACGAGATAGACAGGAGCGGCAAAAGATATTTTTGCGAACGCGACCTCGTTTTGAAATATGCAAGAAAATACCATCTGGGGGATATATGAAAATTAAACTGGGACTTGGTGCCGCTCTCATGAGTGACGTTGCCGTGTATTGCGGCGGCGAGCTTGTCGGTGACGGACAGAGAGAATTTGAATACGTATGCACGGACTCGCGCGAGGCGGACGAAAAAACGCTTTTCGTTGCTACACGCGGCGAGCGTGTTGACGGACACAGCTATATTGCGTCGGCGCAAGGGCTCGGGTGCACCTGCTTTTTGTGTGAGCGCGTGCCCGAGGGTGTTTGCGACGGCTCGGTATTTTGCGTAGTGGATAATTCTATCGACGCGTTTGCCACTCTGGCGCAGGGCTACAGAAAAAATAATCCCATTGATACGGTAGCGATAACGGGAAGCGTTGGCAAGACCACCACCAAGGAGATGACCTCGCGCGTATTGAATCAGGGCTACAACCTTTACAGCACGGAGGGAAATTACAACAGCGTCATAGGTATGCCTATGTCCATGCTCGAGGTGGAGGACGAGTGCAACGCGGCGGTCTTTGAGATGGGAATGAGCGGCTTTGGAGAGATACATAATATGTCCGTTGCCGCGTCCCCGAAGATTTCACTTATCACCAATATCGGAAGCTCACATCTTGAATATCTCGGCACTCGTGAAAACATCGCCGCGGCTAAGCTTGAAATTGCCGACGGATTGCGCGAGGGCGGAATACTTCTGCTCAACGGCGACGAGCCGCTCCTGAGAGGTATAGCCCCGAAAAACAACTGTAAAATTCTTTACGCGTCGGTCAATTCAAACGGTGACTTTTGCGCGGAGAATATAAGATTTACCACCGATAGCAGTATTTTTGATCTGAGATACGAGGGCGGAGCTGTCACGGATATCACCGTCCCCGCAGTAGGACTTCATATCGTGTACGACGCGCTTTTTGCGGCGTCTGTCGGCGTGCTTATGAATGTTTCGGGCGAGGGAATAAAGGCGGGGCTTTCCCGTTACGTTCCCGGTGCGTTCAGACAAAGGATATACGGCTGTCGCGGTATGACCTTTATTGCAGACTGCTACAATGCAGCCCCCGAGTCCGTAAAGGGCGCGCTTGACGTGCTCTCGCGTATTGAGGGCAAGCGCAAAATTGCGGTGCTTGGCGACATGAAGGAGCTGGGTGAAAATTCGCTCGCGCTTCACAGAGAGGTAGGTATGCTCGTCGCACAAAAGGGAATAGATATTCTTCTGACGGTGGGTGAGCTTGCGTCTGCCATGGCTGAGGGAGCTATGGCGTGCGGTATGAGTGAGGACAATATTTACGTTGAGCTTGACGGCAGTGCAAATGCAACGGTCAATACCCTGAGAGAGCTTCTCACAGAGAGTGACGCCGTGCTTTTCAAGGCGAGCAGGTCAATGAAATTTGAAAACATCATAGAAAGAATAGAACAGGCGTAAAACAATAAAAGACAGTGACACAATTCAAAGAAAGGACATAAAATGATTTATCAATGGCTCAAACAATCGTTTAATATAGATTACCCGAAGGGGATCGCTCTTGAAGGACTTTTTGTCGCACTGCTCGTGTTTTTGGTATCGGTGGCTGTGCTGAGTGTGGTCATTCCGATACTCCGCCGTCACAAGGTCGGTCAGCAGATACACGAGGTGCTTGAAAATCACGCCGCAAAGGCGGGAACGCCTACCATGGGCGGCGTTGGATTTATTATCGCGCTTCTTCTCGTTTTGCTTTTGTGGGTTGTGCTTGAGGTGTGCGGCGTTATAGGCGAAATAAACAAGAACGGTCTCGTCGTATTCGCATACACGCTCCTGCTCGGCGTCGGCAACGCGCTTATCGGCATAGTTGACGACAGAGCAAAGCTCCGTCGCAAGCAGAACGAGGGACTTACAAGCAGACAGAAGATGCTTTTGCAGATAGTTATTGCCACGGCTTACGTTGCGGTAATGGCTATAAGCGGAAATCTCCCGACCTCGTTTGCGATACCCTTTACAAGCTACGAACTCCCGCTCAGCTACGCGGCGTATCCGCTTTACGTGCTTATTATAGTGGGATTTGTCAACAGCACGAACATCACCGACGGTCTTGACGGACTTGCCTCAAGCGTTGGCATCACGGTCGCGGGAACGCTGCTTCTTCTGTCCTGCTTTATCGGACAGAGATATATGGGCGTTATCTCGGGCGCGCTTGTTGGCGCACTTCTCGGCTTTCTCGTGTTCAACCACTATCCCGCAAAGGTGTTTATGGGAGACACGGGCTCGCTCTTTATCGGCGGTATAATCGTGGGCTGCGCGGTGTCCTCGGGAAACCTTATCTCGATTATGATAATGGGACTTGTATTCGTCCTCGATATGCTCTCGAGTATGCTCCAGACGCTTCACTACAAGCGCACGAAAAAGAGAATATTTTTGAGAGCCCCCGTGCATCATCACTTTGAGATGCTCGAATGGAAGGAAACGAAGATAGTCGCAATGTTCTGCATAGTATCGCTCGTATTCTGCGTTATAGGATTTTTGGGCGTAATATTACCTTGATATACTGAAAAATACTGAAGGGAGGTGTCGGCATGGAAAACAAGGATAATGAACAAAAAGCAAAAAAGAATAAGGTCGTGTTTTTTATCAAAAGCAAAGCGGAAAAGATAAACGACGCGTACGAAAAGTCTCTCGCCGACAGCGACCCCGTATTTGACGAGCCGCTTCATACCGACGCAGAGCCGCCAAAAACCAAGGTGCTTGTTCGCGGAGGCATTGACGTTTACTTTTTGCTTATCGTCATAGCTCTGTCCCTTTTCGGACTTATCATGGCGTTCAGCGCAAGCTCCTATTTCTCGTACAGAGAGACGGGGGACAGTATGTATTATTTCAAGCGACACGTCACCTTCGTGCTCGTCGCGGTATTCGTCGCTGTGCCGCTTGTCATGTTCATGCGCCCGAAATTCTGGCGTCCTTTCGGCATTGCGGTCTACCTCGGCTCGGCGGTGCTTCTTGTAGCCGTGCTCTTTATCGGTATGACGGGTAAGGGCGCGCAGAGATGGATAGACCTCGGCTTTATCACGGTACAGCCCTCGGAGATAGCCAAGATGGGACTTATTATGATGCTGGCGTACATAATGTCAAAGCACGAAAAGCAGATAGAGCTCAATCAGCGCTTCGGCGGTCAGTTCAGATACGGCGTGCTTTATCCCGGAATTGCCATTGCGGTGATATGCGGGCTTGTCGTGCTTGAAAAGCACCTTTCGGGACTTATAATCATAGGTCTGCTCGGACTGTTTATCATGTTTATCGGCGGTACGGATAAAAGATGGCTGCTGCTTATCGTTGGCGTGGGTGTCGTGGCGGTGTTCGTGGTGCTCATGTTCTCGGGCTACGCGCAGGAGAGAGTAAACACCTGGCTCAATATAGAGGAGGCAGACCCGCAGGGCTCTGCATGGCAGAACCTTCAGGGACTTTACGCCATCGGCTCGGGAGGATTTTTCGGTGTCGGTCTGGGTAACAGCAGACAAAAATACGGCTACGTCGCAGAGCCGCAGAACGACTTTATTTTTACCATAGTTTGCGAGGAGCTTGGCTTTATCGGTGCGCTCGCGGTCATAATCCTGTTTTTGCTTTTGCTTTACAGAGGCTATAAGATAGCCGCAAAGGCGCCCGACAAATTCTGCTCGCTCGTAGTCTACGGACTTACCACGAAGGCGGCGCTTCAAGCACTTCTGAACATCGCCGTCGTAACCAATTCAATGCCCAATACGGGTATTTCGCTCCCGTTCTTTTCGTCGGGAGGTACGGCGTTGATACTCCAGATAATTGAGATGGGGGTCATTTTGTCGATATCAAGATTTTCCTACGTTGAAAAATAATCTTGAAAAAACTTTTGAAAATAACTTTATGAGAGGTATGTATAGATGAGAGTGCTTATGACGGGCGGCGGCACGGCGGGACACGTCAATCCCGCAATAGCCATCGCCAATACGATAAAGGAATACGAGCCCGACTCCGAGATAGCCTTCGTTTGCTCGCATAACGCAAACGATAAGGCGAGAGACCTTGTCCCGAGAGCGGGATACGAAAAGCTTTACACGGTAAAAATTTGCGGAATGAAGGCGATATACAACCCCGCAAATATCAAGACACTGTATTACATGATGACCTCGCCCCGCGAGGCAAAGAAAATAATACGGGAATTTCAGCCCGATATAATTATCGGCACGGGCGGATACGCGTGCTATCCCGTGGTTGCCGCGGGAGTGAAGATGGGTATTCCCACGGCGCTTCACGAGTCCAACGCGATAGCGGGAAAGGCGATAAGACGTCTTTGCGGCTCGGTTGACCTGGTTATGACTAACTTTGAGTCCACAGCGGCAGAGCTTACGGGCGCAAAGCGCGCCATGAAGGTTGGAAATCCCGTTATCTCCACAGCGAAAAAAACGGCGGCGGAGGGGCACGGCACAAGCTTTAAGGGACACGTTTTGTGCTTTGGCGGAAGCCTTGGCGCGGAGCACGTAAACCTTGCCGTCGCAGACATGCTCTCACATATCGCGGACAAGTACCCCGAGGTCGAGTTTATTCACGCGTCGGGCAAGCGCGACTTTGAGCACATGAAGGAGGAGTACGCCGCTCGCGGTCTGACGGGCAAGGCTAATATCCGGCTTCTTGACTATATCTACGACATGGACAGAAGAATGGCAGAGGCGGACCTCGTCATCTCCCGCGCGGGGGCTATGACGATTTCCGAGCTTGCGCTTGCAAAAAAGGCGGCGATACTCGTGCCGTCTCCGTACGTTGCCGCAAACCATCAGTACAAAAACGCAAAGGCTCTTGCAGACGCGGACGCCTGCGTGCTCGTGCAGGAGCATGAGCTGACCTCGGGCAGACTTGAAGCCGAGGCGGTAAAGCTGCTTTCCGACGAGAGCGCAAGACAGCGTCTTGGTGAAAATATAGTATCCTTTGCCGAGCCCGATGCAAACAGAATAATCTACGAAGAGATAAAAAAGCTCACGGGCAAGTAATATATCATTTTTTTGGAAGGGAGGTTATCCGCGTGGACGAAAAAAGAAATGATTCAAAGCTCAACAGAATAGCGGAATGTCTGAAAAACAGGGACTATTCCAACCCCGAGCTCACGGGCGCGAAGATAATCTCTCTTTCCTTGCTCGTTATATTGCTTCTTGGCTTGTTCGTGCTCGTCACACGGATAGACAGCATACAGATAAAGGGTGACCTTACGGTGTTCTCCGAGACCGAGATAGTTGAGGCGTCGGGGCTGAGAGTCGGCGGCTGTCTGTACTCAAAGCCGTTCTTCGTGATAAAGAGCGAGCTGAGAAAAAATCTTCCCATGGCAGAGAAGATAAGCGTGCATAAGAATTTCTTTACGCGTAAGGTTACTATCAAGGTTGAGTTTTCGGATTTTGAATACTATATCCAAAGCGGTGACAGATTTTTCGGCGTTGACAGTAATTTGCGCGTGACGGATATAAGAGAGTCGCGGCTTGATTTTGCCTCGCTCGGCGCAAGAACGCTGACGCTGCCGCAATTTGAAGCCCCCGTGCTTGGGGAGAGCATCGTGTTCTCCGCAACCCTTGACGTGCTCGACGAGGACGGATATATCATAGAGGAAGGCGAGCCGATATCAAAATTTGAGTATATAACGAGGCTTTTGGGCTTTTTAAAGGACGGAGGATATCTTGAGAGGGTTGACGCGGTGTTCCTTGACGAGAAATTCAATATCCGTATCGTGCTTGACGGCAGATACCTCGTCTATATCGGCAAATGCGACAGTCTCCGGACTAAATTTGAGGTCATTGACGCGATAATTTCGGAGGGCAGCACCGACTACGGAAAATACGTGGTCATAAACGTGCAAAACCCCGCGCTTGCAAGCGCGAGAGTTGATAACGAGCTTGACCTTGAGAGGTACGCAATATACGGAAAACACACCGAGGAGGGGACGGAGAAGCCCACAGAAGCCCCCACGGAAGTGCCAACCGAGGCGGGCAGTCAAGGGGATAACTGACCCAAATTGTTAATTTTTAAAAAACTTTTAAAAAACTCGCAAAAAACTATTGAAATTTTTACGTAAATGTATTATTATATATGTGTGTATATTTTTTTACACTATATGACGAAAAAAATAAGGAATACATAAATTTCGGAGGACAAAACAATGGGAATGTTTGAACATGACGACTCTATAGTACTTGGCGCCAACATTAAGGTCATAGGCGTCGGCGGCGGCGGAAACAACGCCGTAAACAGAATGGTATCATCCAATATCGGCGGTGCTGAATTCGTAACCATCAACACGGACAGAATAGCTATCAGCCGCTCCAGCGCACCCAGCCAGCTCGTTATCGGTGAAAAGCTCACAAACGGCAGAGGCGCAGGCGCTCGCCCCGAGATAGGCAAGAGAGCAGCAGAGGAGTCTCTTGAGGATATCAAGAACATTCTCGCAGGAACTGAAATGGTATTTATCACGGCAGGTATGGGCGGCGGAACCGGAACGGGTGCGGCTCCCGTAGTTGCTCGCATAGCTCAGGAAATGGGCATACTTACTATCGGTATCGTAACCAAGCCCTTCTCGTTTGAGGGTAAGGTAAGAAAGGATAATGCAGAGGCAGGTATTGAGGAGCTTGCTCAGTACGTTGACTCTCTCATCGTTATCCCCAACGATAAGCTCAAGGAGACCAGCGACCAGAGAATTACTCTCGCAAATGCGTTTGAGATAGCAGACGACGTTCTCCGCAAGGGCGTTCAGTCTATATCTGACCTCGTAAATATCCCCGCATTCATGAACCTCGACTTTGCAGACGTTTGCACTATCATGAGAGACGCAGGCCGCGCTCACATGGGTGTTGGCGCAGCAACTGGTAAGGACAAGGCAGAGCTTGCAGCAAGAATGGCTATCTCCAGCCCGCTTCTTGAATCCTCCATCAACGGCGCACAGGGTATCCTCGTTGCACTTACGGTATCTCCCGACGTTGGACTTGAGGACGTTGATCTCGCTCTTACACTCGTCAGAAACGAGGCTCATCCCGATGCAAACATCATCTGGGGTGTTGCGTTCGATAACGACGCAGAGGACGAGATGCGTATGACACTCGTTGCTACCGGCTTTGACAAGAAGGATGACGGCGTCGCAAAGGCAGTCGTAGAAGACGACGAGGATGAAAAACTTTGGGAAGCGCTTGAATTGGCAAAGAAAAAGTAATTTTACTTATATAAAAACAAGACGTGGATAGCGTGATACTCCAAGCGGAGTATCACGCTAAACTATTATTGCCCTTGCGGGCAAGTTATAAGCTATGATATGCTTCGCATAGTTATGATTGGCTTCGCCAAGTTATAGGTTAGAATGGCAATCATATTATAACGTTTGCGCAGCAAATTCATAACGGCGAATGAATTGCAAAGCAATTCGCGAGCCTCATAACTCTAAGCTAAAGCCGACAGAAAAAGAGCAGACACATAAGGTCTTATGCCTTGAGTGTCTGCTTTTTCTGCTTGTTAAGACGGGCATGGGCAATTTACGTCATCCTTTTCCTTATCTTCTCAAGCGCCGCCTTCTCAATGTGGGAGACCTGCGCCTGGAGGTGCCGATATGCTATAACGTTATCGGAACGGATGGCTATAGATTAACCGCGGCGGGAATATAATAATGAAGAAAAAGAGAAGAAGGGTGCCTTCTGCCTCGTTATTGCCTATAATGACGTCAAACCCGAAAGTGCAAGGAGCTTTGACAGACGCAGACCAAGAAGGGTAGAAGACGGGTGGCTGCGGCTCAGTATAACGGATGTAATAGCTGGGGCGAGTTGTTGCAAAAGTTCTCCTTGAAGCCCTATTCAAGTCGCAGGTCAACCTGTAAAACTACCGCAATAAAGGTCACGGTGTACCATGATCTTTTTGATTGTGTTAAATAGTTAATGATTTGGAGGAGCATTATATAGTTAAAAAATACCGTAAAAATGATGTTCCCACAAATAGAGAACATCATTTTTTCTCAATGGATTACCTAAGAGAATGTTTCGGCTATTTTTGGGTGGATATAAAAATCTGCCGAAAAACTATTGACAAAGGGTAAATTGTGGGATATAATAATATCAAAGAGAGAATAAGTTGATTTTACCTATGGGAGGTATTTATGAGTTATATTGTACGACATATGGAGGAAAGAATTCTTGAATTGTCAAAATCATATTCGGCGATTCTTTTGACCGGTCCGCGTCAGGCGGGAAAGACCACAATGCTTCGTTCTCTTGCCGAAAAAGAAGGCATAGGACGAGAGTATGTGTCGCTTGATGACCTTGCAACGCGTGACATGGCAAAGAACGATCCTGCACTGTTTTTGCAGATCCACAAGCCCCCCGTGTTGATCGATGAGGTTCAGTATGCGCCTGAGCTTTTTACGTATATAAAAATCCACATTGATGAGCATCATAATCCCGGAGATTTCTGGATGACTGGCTCGCAGATTTTCCGTCTCATGCGCGGTGTTCAGGAGTCGCTTGCGGGTAGAGTAGCTCTTTTGCACATGTCTCCCATGTCACAACGTGAGATCATCGGTGCCGACTGTGTGCCGTTTACAACGAATATGGAAATACTGATAGATGAGTGCAAGAAGATTACGCCCGTCGATACGCCCACTATTTTTGAGCGTATTTGGCGCGGTTCAATGCCGGGTATGATATCGCGACTTTATACCGACCGCAACATGTACTACTCGTCTTATCTGTCTACTTACATGGAGCGTGACGTGCGTGATATTTCGGGGACGGTAGATGCGCTGAAATTTAACCGCTTTATTACCGCGGTTGCAGCAAGAACATCACAGCTTCTCAACTATAATGCGATTGCAGAGGATGCGGAAATTGATATCCAGACAGCCAAGGCATGGGTGGATATCCTTGAAACGTTGGGAATTATATTTCTTTTACACCCCTATTCAAACAACGTGCTCAAGCGCACAATCAAGACGCCCAAAGTGTATTTTTATGACACGGGACTTGTCTGCTATCTTACGAAATGGTCGAGTCCTGAGGTAGCAGAGAGTGGGGCGATGAGCGGCGCACTTCTTGAGAACTTTACTGTTTCCGAAATTGTAAAGGGTTATCAGAACTCGGGCCGTGAACCGTATCTCTATTTTTACCGTGACCGCGATGCGAAGGAGATTGACGTGATCATGGAGGGTGACGGAAAGCTTTGTCCCTTGGAGATTAAGAAAACCGCAACTCCCGATAAGCGAATTATCCGTACTTTTAGCGTCGTAGACAAATCCCCCCTGCAGCTCGGCACTGGTGCCGTTCTTTGCATGGCAGAACAGTTCGGAGCATTTGACAGAGATAATCTGATCGTGCCGATCTGGGTGATATAACGGATAAAAATATGCCTTTGCTCGAGGACATGCAATCATATTATGATAAGGTACATTAAAAATATATTGTTGGAGTGATATAATAAGTATGTTGCAGGATACCGCGTCCGGCAACTGCGAAACAATAAGCCGCACGAAAAATGCTTTCGTGCGGCTTATTGTTTTATTTTCAGTAAAATAAATACAAAGGAAGGTAAAAAAGAATGTTGTACAAAGATTGGCTAAATGAATGGCTTGAGAATTATGTAAAACCATCGTCAAAAGAACGAACATATCAAATGTATGCCAAAACATCAACGAATCATATTGTGCCAAGATTTGGAGAGTGGGAAGTAAATAAATTAACGCCCATGGTGGTTCAAAAGTATATAGCGGAGCTCTTAATGTCAGGTAACCATAAAACCGGGGGAGGACTTTCGGTGAACTCTGTAAATGTAATTATTGTTATAATCCAAAACTCAT
>JAFTKY010000043.1 GCA_017453005.1 Clostridia bacterium
TTTTCAAGTGGCATGGCTTCGACTCCTTTCAAATGACTTTTTTGTATTATACCATATTTTTATAAATTTTTCAATCGTTTAATAGCAAAAAAGAGCCGACCTTTATAGCCGACTCTTCGTAAAAAGCTATTCATTACATCATCACCGTCTCCTCGCTGCCGTCCTTCAGCAAATAGACCGGGCGGTCATCGTTGTAGACGGTAACGCGGTCGACCACAGCGTGCCACAGCTTTTCGTCAAACTCTATGGGCGGTGCTTCAAGCTCGGTAAGCTCGGTGAGCATACCGCCGGTGGCGCATTTTTGCCCTTTTACCGCTCATTTCGGCGGTTTTGAGGGCGTTTTTTCTTGTTAAAACGATAAATCCGCCAACCTCTGCCCCGGCAAGACAGAAATGGCGAATTTTGTATCGTTCAAGGGATTAATCGTTCAATGAATGAAAACATCGTATTATCCATTTATTACAGAGTTATCAATAGGATTCCAAAAAGAATATTCCACTTTATATCCGTTGCTCAACAATTTGTCTGCGAATTCTTTTTCCTTAAAAACAAAGTCAAACGTACTTTGCGGTGCTTTTTTTATATCATCTTTGTCAAAAAAGGCACTTCCGAACCAATTTCCTTCATTATCTGTTATTACTCCTGCACAGAAATTGTTCGTTAAGATTTCTTTGATTCTTTCAATCATTTGGTCATAATCAAGTTGATAGTTTGAATAATGTGCGTGGCTCTTGGCAAAGAAAAGCATAAATTCATCCATATCACCAACAACAATTTCAAGTGTTTCGTCATAATACGGATTGTCAAGAACGATGCACTTGGAATCATCTTCCTCTAACCATTCGTATCCTTCATCCGTTTTAGAAAATACATGAGGATTGTATTCTTTAAAGGTATCAAGAATCTCAGCGACCTTATCAAGTGCGATAATTTCAATGTAATAACGATTATCCACAGCGCAGCCTCCTTTTGCTTTTTGTTTTATTATAACACGATTCGACATTATTTTCAATACAAAAATATGAATAACCTCAAAAATCCCCGAACAGCATCAAACCCTGGTGCTATTCGGGGACTTTTCTATTCCCACTCAAAGCATGACCGTTATCTCGCTGCCATCCTTCAGCGAATACACCAAGCGGTCACCGTTACAGACGGTTATCATAGCTCTCCGCTTGACTTTTTGTCTGTTCTCGCACTAAAGCCTCTTGTTTTCAAAAAAAACATTGAAAAATCCAATGAAACGTGATATAATAAATTTACCGCACAAAGTGAAAGTTTCTTATGCATGCAGACGGATATACCTTTTTGTCGTTTCATAAACGCATACTCTTCGCCTTTGTATACCCCACCCCCAGCATAAGATTACGATTTCATTTTTTGCGGAAGCATACGAGATGCGCTCCCATGCGTAGCTTATGGTGCATACTTTTTATAAACACACAGGAGGCATTATGAGGAAATTAACCATCAAAAGAAGAAAAAGCTTCGTGGGATGTCTGGCAAAAATGAAGGTATATATTGAGGATGCCGCCTCTGGTGAGCTCGTCATCAACGACGTACCTTGTAAAAAGCTGGGTGTTCTTGGCAACGGCGAGGAAAAAAGCTTTGAGATAGAATCTCAGTCCGCAAAAATTTTTATTATTGCAGATAAGCTGAGCAAAAACTACTGTAACGAATTTTATCAGCTTGATGAGGGCGAGGAGGACGTATTCCTTTCGGGTCAAAACAAGTATAATCCCATAACGGGAAATCCGTTCCGATTTGACAACAACGAAAACGACGTCGTAATACATAACCGAAAAAAGAATCTCAAGCGAGGTCTTATCATATTTGCAGTTGCTGCCGTCGTAGGATTTGCCGTTGGATTTACGATATCCTATATTGTCAATTCAAGGGATGAGACTTTTTCCGTAAAAGGCATGAGCATCACTCTGCCAAATGAATTTGAAGAGGTGCACGGCACCGACTTTACTGCCGCATACGGCACGGAGGATGTGGCAGTGTTTGCACTTCAAGAGAAGTTCTCTTTACTTGAAGACTTTGAAAGCTATTCCCTGAGAGAGTATGCCAACATGGTAAAAATCGCAAACAACATAAGCTCCTCGGTTAAAACAGCATACGGTCTTACGTATTTTGAATATGAGTCCACCAATCCCGGCACAAGCGATACGTTTCACTATTATGCTTTTGTTTATAAGGCTAATGACTCGTTCTGGTTGATTCAATTCGCGGCGTCTGACGACGTATATGAAGATTACACTGAAGAAATCTTCGATTGGGCAAAATCCGTAGAGTTTGACAGCTAATATTTTTATTGCATAGGGCACCGTCAGGTGTCCTATGTGCTTTGCCACAGAAATGAGCTTTGCTCCCCCCAAAAGCCAAATGTCAGCCGCCGACAGCACAAAAAAACACACAATTATGCAAACATTATTGACAAAAAGCAGAAATTGGTGTATAATACATTACGCGAAAGCGAAATATATTACCCTTCGCATTTGCGCAGAGTAATAAATGTTAAGACGCGAGGTAAAATAATGGATTATATTGGAATAGAAGAAGCGGCGAAAAAATGGGGGCTTTCCAAAAGATTTGTTCAGCTTCTTTGCTCTGAAGGAAGAATAAAGGGTGCGACACGTTTAGGACGCGCTTGGATGATTCCAAAGGACGCCGAAAAGCCCATTGACGGGCGCACGAAGGAAGCAAGAGCCCAGCGGGACGATGATATGGCTCTTCCCCGCAAGACCCCGTTCCTTTATATGACCGACCTGTATCACACTCCCGGCACGGCTGACGGTGTTGGCGAAAGCCTTTCGTACAACCACGAGGCGCAGGTGCTTTTTGAAGCTGAGGTTGCATACTCCCGAGGTGAGATAGACAAGGTATACGATATCGCCAACTACCTCCTCAACAAGCACTCGGGCTTTTATGCGGTGCTCTCCGCAGGCATGCTCCTCGCTATGTGCGCGATATGGAAGGGCGATATTGAAATGTGGCGCAAGGCAAAGATACACATATCCGAATCCCCCGCAAAAAGCGACTATGACAGAGATACCATGCAGCTTGCGATAAGCGCCGTGGATATAATGCTTTACAACGTTCAAAGCTTCCCAAAGTGGTTTCAGATCGGTTGCTTTGAGCCGTTGCACAAGGACGCGTACCCCGCCGCAAAGGTTTATTATGCCAAGTTCTTATACGCCATAGCATACTCCGTTGCAACGGGTACTCTGAATCTCCCGGGAGCCGAGGGGCTTTACGTTATGTCGTCCGTGCCTTATACGCTTGAGCCTATGATCTGCTGGGCAAATGAGAAAAACACTATCATGTCCGCAATCTATCTGCGCCTTACCTGTGCTTCCGTTTATCACCACTGCGGCAAGGATGATCAGGCGATCCGACATATCGACAGGGCGTTATCCCTCGCCCTCCCCGACAAGTTCTACGGCGTGCTTGCCGAGTACTGCCGCATCATTGGAAATCTGATCGAAATGAGGCTCAGAGCTATTGACGAGGAGGCTTGGGTCAAGGTCAACAATCTATCCAGGGTTTACGAGGAAGGATGGGCGAAGCTGAGCAGTAAGATCACGGGGCGTCAGATCATCGCCAAGCTTTCCAAGCAAAACCGCGAGGTCGCCCGTTTTGCCGCCTTCAAGCTCTCCGACGTGGAGATCGCGGAGAGAACGAATATGTCTGTATCGGGCGTGAAGCAGGCAATAAGAATAATCAAGGAAAAAAGCGGTCTTTCAAGAAGCGAATTTGCCGCTATTCTGTAACTATATATACATATCTCAAACGCCCCAAAAAAGTTATACGCGCTCGCGGGAAAACTGAAAAAATCAATACTTTTTTTCGGGTTTTTGGTAGTACAAAAATTTGGGAAAATCTGCTATACTGTTATCAGACTGATATAAGTATGGCAGATTTTCTTTTTTGACTAAATGCCGGAAAGGAGCGCAAATGTTTACAAAGCTCACAGAGAGCAATGCAGAGCAAAAAGCACTCGTGCCAAAGGAGGGCGATCTCTTCAAGGTCATAGAGTATATGGGGCAGCGGTTTGAGATCAGATACGGGTATTACGAGGAAAAGGACAGAATGTTTGAGCCAATGGCGATATATCCGAATTTCCTTTACCAACCCGTTTATACTGACGACGGGACGCCGTTTGTAACGGCGATGCAGCAGCCCTGCAGGCTGTTTCGAGGCAAGAAGGACGAGAACAGCACCTGTGAGGATTGCCTTTACTATCAAAAATGCGAGGAGCTGATCGGCGTCTGCAGCTGTTCAAAAAACAAAAAGCCTACCGACAACAAATGAGAAAGTTCGTGCGAAAGGAGCATAATATTATATGAAAAAATTTTTCAAGCCTGAAGCGACCAAAAGGCTACGACGCTTTGGCAGGTCCACAATTTGCCTTTTGCTGACCATGTCGCTGATGTTGTCCTTCCCCATCGTGCTGGATGCAGAGGACGCTACACGGCAACCGGGCAAAGAAGCAAGCGCGCTCAGCAGCGAGAGCGTTGAGTATCTAAAAATGCCCGCTTCATTCAGCTACGGATACGGCATCCTGCCCGCTCAACTTGCGGAAAACACGGAGCTTTACTCCCTGCACGACCAGGCGTCGGATTTCTACTGCGAGGTGGACGAAGACGAATGCGTGGTGTGGTATGAGGGCACGTGGACTACGAGCCTTGTAAACAAGACCTTTTCAGGACGCGGAGCCAAGATCCAGACCTCCTACACCGACGTTCTTATTACCAATATCGGTGAATATACGGCAGAGATAAAGCCCGGTGTGAAGAACGCGCAGTCGTACTTCAAAACGTATATGGAGTCAAACGCGTATCAGTTCAAATCAAGGCTCATATATCTGAACGAGGTAGATATCCGCGACACACAAGCTCGTATAGCATCTTACGCAGGTGAATACGACAGCAACTTCAGAACAACGACGGTAACTACCGATTGGGGCGTTACGACCTTTGAAGGAAACACCTTCTACACAGTCAAGGACATCATGGTACTGACGGCTGACTTCCAGTCCCCCTCGGACGTAATAACCGTCACGGGCGAGGTCACAGCCGACGGTACACCGATCATCTGGATAGATGGCGGTGAGACGGTACGCCCTTCAGCCCCCGATTCTATCACCTACGATATGCTGAAAACGCTTAAGTTCAAGGCTTACCTCGTTCCAAAGCTCGCTCAGTCAAGTGAATTCACAGAGGTGATCTTTGAAGCTACGCGGTTCAGCGGCGATTACAGTAAGATCGGATTTACAGCCACCGATGCAAGTGCCATTGTCGGCGATGAATGGCGCATAGTTAAGCTTGAGGACATATCCGAGTACGGCAGCTATCCCCTTTACACTACAAGAGGCGATACGCAAACCACAGTCAAATCCCCCGTTACCGATATGGCGGGTAACCCCTTTGCCCTTGACAGAACGGAGTTGCTCACCAAAAGAGCGGTATACCTTGATGCCAAGTCAACAACAATAGTCTCGGCAGAGGTCGACAGCAACGCCATCAAGGCCGGCGGTGAACCCGGTCAGGCAGATTTGTATCTGTCAGACGGAGATTGGGCAGAGATCAGTCTTATACTCAGCGAGCAGGTATTCCTGCTTGAGGGTGCAAGCATGGATCAGATAAAGCTCAAATGGGATATGACCGACAAATACGGAGACAATATTCTCACCTCTCTCAAGGAGATCAAGACCATAAAGCCGTCACAGAACACGGGTAACGTCACGATGCTTGTCTTTGACAGAGTTACACTGGATAAGGACATGAGCGGTGACGTCAGACCGATAGCACTGTACGGCGCAGAGCATTTTGAGGATGCAAGCCACAACATCATGAACGGATCTCTTGCGGGTGTTGATGTGGATAATCAGCTAACGCTCGACAATGAAGGACCGACGCTTGAAACGGTCAGCGTTATCAAGCATATAGATAAGATTGACGAAAAGTACCTTATTATAAAGCTCAACGTAGATGACCCCGGTGCAGGAATAGTAATTGACGATATCCAAAAGCTTTCGGTATCCTCAAAGGCGGGCGTCGAGGGCTTGGCGTGGCAATACGCCGTGACAACCGACAGTACTGCAATCTCCTTTGACGGAGAAGGCATCGCGGTAAATAAGGTCACACAGTTCTCGGATTTCAATATTCCCTTCCCGGGAGAATATTTCTTACATTTGTATTTAAGCACGACGGATGCGACCGAGCTTTTGGATTCCGTTGGAATTCAGCTGGATTTCACGCTTACGGATACTAAGGGAAATACGTCCTCCGTCTCCACCACGCTTACCGACCTTGGAATTGACCGCAAGGCACCCACGCTGACGGTCACACCTCACGCGGTCGTGATAGAGCGTAAGGACGATACGACCAACACCACTACCTTCCGCGCTGACGTATCGGCGTCCGATCTGAACGGTATCGAGCGCATCGAATATCAATGGACAGACGTCGGAGCCGAGCCCCGAGACAATGGCTGGAGCATTATTCAGTCGGGCGACCTCATCGAGCTGACACCCACAGGGTCCGTGGACACGGTAACTAAAATACTGCACGTCAGAGCATACGATGCCGTTGGAAATCTTTCTTCTTATATGTCGGGCGAAGCAGTATTCACGGCAGATCTCGGCAGAATAAACTCCCGATACGAGATTGTCTATGATGACAACAAGCCCGGAGGCATCTCGGACGTCAATATTCTCGCTCCCGTATCCTCAAGCGCGGTATACGGCGGATATACGAGAGTAATCCTTGAAATGGGCGAGGAGACTTATGCTCGGGTGTTTAACCTAACGAGCGAAAATCAAAAGGGTTCCCTCTTTGACCCGTCGGCAACCGATTGGTATCTCGTCACAATAGTCAACGGAGTATATACGAGCGTTACAAGTGAAGCTCCCGATTGGAGCTATTACGGTACGGTAAATATATCCATCTCGGCATCGTCAACCGATCTTACACCTCAGCTTAACGGCTCGGTCAACGGAGACGGAGACACCTCCTTCCAGCAAGGAAATATATTTGACGTAATATATACCAGCCCGCACGACGACGTTCATCAAGTCACTCTTACGGGTGTTACCGACGGTGCGGGACTTGAGGTTACTCTGACCGAGACGGAAGAATATAAATTTTACAAGATATACAGATCCATTCTCGGAGTAAAATATAACTTTACCCTCACAAATCTGCTGATGCCCTCGCTTGGCGTCACGGATATTGACTTTGCAAGCTCCTATGCGCAGTTCGTTCTGCTGGATGCCGAGGGCAACCGCACGGGAGAGCTCGTGGGAGACCGCATTCCTCTTGTAGTAGGCTCGGCGCAGAGCATAGGCTTCCCTCAGTCGGAATTTGAGACTGTCAGCGGAGCGTACGGTATCGTGATACACGTTGCGCAAAAGAACGGCGGCACGCAGGAATTCTTCCTTGAGGAAAAGCTACTGTTTGACAACGATCCCATTCCCGACTCCTACGGCGTTTCTGAATACGAGCGCTACGTTGAATACAGATACGGCGATTATGAAGACGGCTTGCTCAACGTGGGCAAAACGGCGGCAGACGGGCAGTATCTTACCTCGGTCGATATTGGTATCACCCGCCCGACAGAGCACTACAACGGAGTGGACCAGCTCTCTTCAACCACGATCTTTATGGACGGCAAGCCTGCATTCTTGCAAAGCGTGACAAACGCTTTGGGACACACGGCGGGCTGGACACCAAGCGAGCCGTACATTATGATCGATATTCCCACCTCGGGCGCTGCTTATCTCGGACAGACCGTCGGCAAGGTCGTCGGTGTGCGTATATGGAATGCGGCAAGCAGCGGAGATCCTTACGCTCTCGAATGGGATAGTAGCGGACTTTGGAACTATAGTGCCGATACCTATTACAAGCTGTACGTCGATCTCGGTTGGTATGCGGACGTGGAGGACAAGATGATCGTTTCTCCCGAGGAGCTCGCGGCGACGGACGTCGGCAGCTTCAAGCTGGCGATCGGAAGAAACGTGATCTGCTACCAGTTCATTATGGAAAACGGCAATATCTCGCCCGAGAGCCGCTTTGAGATAAATCTGTTTGATGAAGCACCTACGGTTGAGATGAGCCTGACGTTCGGCCCCTCGGTCACAATGGTGGATACCCTCCGCTACAATTTTGCTTATCCCATCTTAGGCACGGAATATGAGAGACTTATTGCTCAGTCGGTATATTTCAATATTGACTACGCATACTCTCCCAACGGCGAGCTGACGGTCTACCAGGCATACGTAGATCCCGAAACGGGTGAGTGGACGGTCAGAACCGTCGACGGAAGCCGGCCGATACCTATGATGAGTGACAGCACAAACGGATATATGGGACTTGACGGAACCAATTCCAATTACACTACCTATACCTCCCCCGTCAATGAGATCATCATCGTGGTTGACGAGGTTGGCAACGCAACGTCATTCTACCCCATCGTCAGCAGCACCAACAGCGGTGACGCGTACGAGTATTCGGAATACGTATCCCGAACCTATTACTTTGAAAAGAACCCTGACGTCGGAAGGTTTGACGTAGAGGTTGGCGCTTCCGAGGACGGATTGACCCATTCCCTTTTCCTCAACAACAGCTTCATCGAAAAGGAGCTGGATCAGTTCTCTATTCAGATTGATAGCAGGAAAGAGGTAAAGCTTGATACTCAAGGCGGAAATTACGAAATTTTCGCAAACGCCAACGATGCGGGTCTGCTCTCATTTGAATACGGGAAGCTGGAATATGTATTCCCCTACGATCCCACGAGGGCAGAAGGAGAGATGATTCAGCACACCGTAACGGTGCGCGGATACGTCGGCGGCGAGGTCGCGGTGGACATCAACGGCAACAGAGCCGAGCAGACCTTCTCCGTGACTGCTCCAAACATTAAACCCTCCGTTACGCTGGGTCAGAGCCCCGCAATCGGAGCGGTGGGTGTGACAGCAAGCACGTATCTGTACGCGCAAGGCATCACCGAGCATGAAGTACAGGCACCGTTAGATCTTGTGTACGATCCCGAAGCGGGCGATTATCTGGATCTCGTTGAGGTCTATACCGACAGCTATAGCAAGGATTTCACCCTCCCGATATTCAAGGATGGCAATTACACCTACGGATTCTTCGATAAATACGGAGGATATTACGAGTTCCCGATAAATATTGCGGGGCTGCCAAACGATCCCGTGGTCTTGATTTCCGAGAGCGAGGTCACAAAAGATCCCGTAACCATTACGGCAACGAGCACATCGGGCGGAGCCTTTACGGTTGACACCAACGCGCTACCCGAGGGCACTACCGTCACGGGTAACAAAACGGGCTCCTTGCAGATCATTCTGTCGGAGAACGCAAGCTTCAATATCAGCTGCACGTATTCGGGCGCAAGCTACGATATACCGATCAGCGTAACAAACATTTACAACAAGCCTATTGTTCCCGTGGTAGTCTGGAGCTATAATCAGTATAAGGTGAACAAGTCCGACAACTCCTATGAGGGAGAGGTCACTGCAACGCTCGTGGACGAAAACGGCTCGTACCTGACCGATGAAAACGGTGTAGTTCCAACCTTTACGTTCGTTCCGGGCGGTGAGACTTCGTACGTCTTCAGCGGATATAAAAACCACGTGGGTATGACGGGCGCGGACGTTACGGCTACCCTGCCCGTAACGCTCAAGGTCACACAGACAAGCGAGAGTATAAACGACACCTACGCACCCGATATCGGTGTGACGGGGTACGTAAAATATCAGGGCGGCACGGTAGAGCTGAACGGGGGATACGTCCTCACAGACACCTCCCGTCCGTCGGAGCATCAAACAATGCTCAGCAACTACAAATCAACGTACGGCATTGAAAGTCTGTACCCACATATCAATGATCTGATATATCAGGTGGGATGGGCTGAAGCGCTGATACTGACGTTGGACATCACAGACGAGAATGCAACCAAGCTGTTTATTACGTCCGACCCCTCAGCCGCCGCGCCCGATTACAGCAGCGGAATAAGCGACGGTGTAGCGGGTGTCAGCATTGTAGGACGGACACTGCAGATAAACCAGAATTGCGAATTTGCCCTCCACGTTGTGGATAGCAAGAACAACAGCGCAACGATATCCTTTTCCGTAAGCACGCTCGGTGACGAGCCCCCCGCTCCCTCACTCACTCAGGCATTGATAAAGGACGGCACAGAGGTAAGGATATACATTTCCGAGCCGCCGCTTCAGGGCGTTACAAACCTGAGGATAACCAATACCGATACAACACCGCAGACCGAGTCCGATAAGCTCTCTTCCCTCTTTGGAAAGCAGTATATTTCGGTGACTGAAAACAAGTCGGTTACGGTGCATTACTCCTATGAGTATAACGGGCAGGTCTTTACGGGCTCTATCAAGGCAAAGGTTTCCTGCATAGACACGACCGCACCGCAAGCCGTCAGCACGACGTGGTCCGCAAATTACGACGGCACGGGCAAGGTATACACCAATCAGGATATTTCCGTACAGATGATATTCTCAAAATCGCTCAGCGACGTATACGCTTGCGACAAGGACGGAAATCGCATTACCGCTCCCGCGGGATTGACGGTAGTGTTCATTCAGGACAGAGTTACACTTATATACGAGGGCAATACCCCACAGACGTATATCAAGGTAGTCTCCTCGCTCAACAGCTCTCTTACGAACATCATTTCCCTTCCCGAGATCACAACGATAGACAAGTCAGCTCCGACGCTTACGGCAGCCGTGAATATCAACGATAGTCACACACAGGCGACCGTAACGGTCACGGCGAGTGAGACCGTCACGTGGCAGAACGGCTCAAAGGATACTCAATTTACCCAAACCGTTGGCAGAAACGGAGGCTACACCTACCGAGTAACCGACAGAGCGGGAAACACGGGTGAGGTGAGCGTCAAGGTTGACGGCATCGTCACAGAAGGCTTGACGATAACGCTCTCATCCGACGCAAACGGGGCAAATATTGTTGACCCCGAGACCTACAACGTAAGCGTTGGCGATACGCTTTACGTGAACGTCAACCGCGACGCTTACGTGACGGTGAGCGGAAACGCCGACGGAACAGACGTTTATGCAAACGTCTGGACGGCGATCACGATAGCCGAGGATTCCGAGGGCTTGTATCCTTCAATCCTTGCGGTGGATGCCTACGGAAATTCCGCGATCGTGCAAATGCTCCGTATTCCCATGCGGGACAAAACGGCTCCCTCCGTCATGATAAGCAATTCGCTCATATCAGTATCTCTTGACGCTACGGAAGGTGAGATTGCGGAAATCCTTCGCCAAAACGTTATAGCAACCGACGAGACCACGTCAAGCGAGGACCTTGTATTCAGCTTTGATATTCCCGACGCAAGCGAGGCAGGCAAATACGCCGTGACCTACTACGTAGAGGACGAAGCAGGAAACCGAGGCTCTGCTACGGGTATGATACGCTTCTACTGCGGAGAGGAGCTTGAGATCCGGGTAAACGGTGAGCGTATCGAAAGAGACCAGTGCGTTATTATTGATTCGGGCGAGATCACTATCACGCTTTCACACAACGGAGAGCCTTATAAGCTCGATATGAGAGAAGGAAACAAGTCTCTCGGTCAGATGAAGAACAACGCGATCTCTCTGACAGACGGTTACACCGACAAAGCAGAAAATGAAATTACACTTGAGCTTGCCCCGGGATATCATACCTTCCTTGTAACCACACAGGGCAGAGATATGTATAGACTTGTAATTTACGTTACGGGTTAAGCGCATCATGGAGGCGTGTTTGCGACACGTTCTCAAACACGCCTTTTGCGCCTTCAGCGCAAAACGCACAATAATCAGAAGGATGGTTATTACTATGAAAAATACAATGAAAAAAATATTGGCGTCCGTGCTTTGCGCCACAGTGTTGCTTATCAGCCTTCCGCTGTCGGCTTTTGCCGAGGAGCTCACTCCCCCCGAGCCGTACGAGCTTGCAGACGATTATATCAGCGTGACCGTTTCGGCTGAGAACGGCGGATTTCTGATCGATACGGTAGAAGGAAACCGTCTCGAAAAGGAGGATAACAACAAAAATCTCCTCTACCCCTCCTCCGATTACGATACCTCATATACGTCTATACGCGTAACCCGTGCGGACGGAAGCGTTGAGGATTACATATTCGGTCGCGATTACGGCTTCCTTGGTCTTGACAGTACGGCGGTAGCGGTCACGAAGGCGGGCAATACGCTTGAGGCAGTATGGAGCGTCAAGGACATCACCGTCAAGCAGACGCTTGGACTTCTTGACGAGGCATCGTCCCAGCACGGCATGGTATCAATAAACTATGAGGTAAGCACCACCTCCGACGACGTAGCAAACGTCAAGGTTCGTATTATGCTTGACACAGCACTCGGAGAGAACGACGGCGCTTACTATCAGATCCCTAACGTGCTCAACGAATACACCTCTCTTACCAACGAATATTTGCTTGACAACACCGACTCCTACACGGCGTACAACGGCACGTTCTTTGCAGTGGACGATCCCGCGTCCCCCAAGATCAACGCCTATACGGTCGACGTAGCGGTGGACGGCAAGATCCAGAAGCCCTATCAGGTGGCTTTCGGACATTGGAACAGTCTTGCATCCACGGTGTTTGATTTCACTCCCAACCCTGCCATCAACTTTACAACTCCCTATAACACGGAATACAGAACGGCAGACAGTGCGTACGCGCTATATTATGACGTCGGCGCTCTGACCCCCGAGAAGGTGGCGCGCGTAGGCACGTATTACGGAGTTTTCTCCAACTCCACCGTAAGCGATGACGAATCCGTTGCCATCAATCTGTCCTCGATCCCCGCGTCCATGACGATGACCGAGGACGAGAGCGGTTATGTCTCGCAGGTTGAGAACGGCAAAAACGGAGATGTAAAGCTTCAGCTCCTCGTTGAAAACCTTACCTCTCAGGCAATGGACTCCATGACGCTCGTGGTCAAGACCATGAATAACGTCACCCCGTACATTGATTGGCAGTTTGACGAGATGTATGAGGCAGACTCAAATTATCAGGAAACAAAATACGATTTTGTCCCGGGAGAGGAATTGGCGTACGATATTTACTTTAACGTCACTCCCCTGCCCGCGAGTGAATACAGAAGATTTGAGATACTTTGCTATAATACCAGCAACCGCGAAGAGCTCACCGAGGCAAACCTCATAGGCAGCCGGGAGTTTTACCTCTTCTGCCCCGGTGTTCTCGGCGAGGTAGTAACCTTCAATACGGTATCTCCCCAGATCATTCACTATGAAGGAACACGCCGACTGTTCGTATCCGGTCAGAATATCAGTCTTCTTCAGGATACGACTGCATACACCACGATCCTTCGCTCCACAATAGGCGGAGGAGACGTGGTCATCCCCTCGCAAAACGTAGCGGTAGACACAACGAATAATTCCATGTACGTTACCATAGACACCGAAATTGTCCCCGGCTCGTATCAGCTTGTATTTGACTGGAATGAGGCGGGCAAGGAGGATACGACGGCGACGGCTCTTCAGCTCATGGTGTCGGATAAGCCCGAATACGTGGCACCCACGTACGGTATCGTCACGGTAGAAAAGGCAGCAGGCTTTACGAATGAAGCTCCCAAATACACGGTGGGTATGTACGAGAGCGAGGAGGATTATACGTCCTCCGTCGCAGATCCCAAAAACACCGTATATATTGAGTTCAGAGGCAATTTCGGTGCAAATTACGACGAGCACGGCAATCTCATAGAGCTCAAGGCGGTATCTATGGCAGACTCCCGCGGTAAGATAACGAACACTATAAATATCAGCAACTGTCTTGACGTTGAGGACGGATTTGTTTCTATCAATATTGAAAGCTCGGGCAATGAAGACCAGTGTATCAATATTGACATCGACGGAAAGGTATATACCACCAACGCGCGAACAAAGGTATGGGATGGCGTCTGCGCGATCACGTCCTTTGAAAACGGCGATCTCAGCACGCTCATGCAGTATAAGCAGGACGGCACTGAAGCAACGAACATTGACAGCGTATCGGCAAACACCAACTCTATCATGCTGCTTTGGCCGGGTGCGGCAAGCGAAGCACAGACGTTGGCGGGAATGATATTTGAATTCAGATATTGCTATTTCGGCATGATAGCTACCGAGCCCGGAACGGTCACCTCCTCCACGGAGAAGCAGAGAGTGATCTCCTTCGGCGCTCAGATGTCTCCCAATTTCCTGCTCCCCAGAAACTTTGATTGGGGATCAAGACAGACGTCGACCATGGAAGCAGTTCAGCTTAAAATGGCAAAGACCAATTATACCGCAGACCAGCTTCGGGACGTAGAGACAAGATATGCAAGAGACCAGAAAAATTGGCGCGAGTCTCAAAAGGGCAGCATGAATCTGTACGTTGACAATATACTGTTCGGCGGCGGATTTCTGGGCTTCGTTGCAAGCATTGACGTATCGTTGCCTTCATACGCTGAGGGCTTACCCGGTATCGGAGGATCGCTTGATCTTCATATTATGCCCGCCTTGGATTATTGGAAGATAGGCGTTGAGGGAGTAGCAGATTTTGAGGTACTCAAGCTTGAGGCGGCTCTCACTCTCAAAAAGGCTCACGGAGAGATCCCCGGGCTTGATAAGCTTTACTTATACATTGAGGGAGATACCCCCGGCATTAACGTCGACGGTATGGGTATCTTCTGGATACAGGGACTTGGCGGCGGCATAGACAATCTTTACGATACCATCTGTATGGTATCCGACGTCCCCCCCATCAGTCTTCTTTTGTCAGGAAAATTCGCACTCTTCTCGGTGCTTTCGGCGAGAGCGGATCTTGAGCTCAGCCTGCGCGGATTTGAGGTTGATATTTCCGAGCTTGGAATTAAGGGCATCACGCTTATCGACAACCTCGGTCTTGAGGTCAGATGGTATCCCGCACTCTTCCTTCGCGGAGATATAGCGGTCAATATTCTCGGTATTATCGAGGGCGGAGGATATATAGTTCTTGAGGAAAGTCTTGAGGACGGCTCTATATTCTGGGAAGCATTCGCCACGGCAGGACTGATGATCCCCGATTACGTTCCCATTATAGGCGGATACGAGATCGGCAGAGCGTCCCTTGGCGTGAACGCCAGCAAAATGTGGGGTGCTATGTCTGTGATCGGCATTGATTTCGGCGTAACCTACTATTGGGGCGGCGAAGTAGATTTTGCTATGGGCAAGTATGATGCGCCCGAGCCCACTTATCCCTTCAGATCGGTTGTAGTGGCTAACGATGCAAAAACGGGACGCACGTTGTATATGTCTGTAGGCACAAACGCAACGCTTCGCGCTCAGACCCTTGACGCGAAGGCAAGCGGAGAACATTCCGTAAGCAGCAGTATCGACCGCATGACGCATACGGTATCTCTCGGTGAATATGATCCCGCAGGCAGCATGATGCTTACTATGTCCTATCAGGCGGCAAGCAGAACAGAGGCTGAATCTGTGGCAAGACGCACAACTAAAATCGTAGCGGTTGATGACGAAGGTCTTTCGTATGAGCTGAATTGGCTCGATTCCGACAAGAATGCAGACGAGCAGGCTGATGCTAACGCTATGTTCTCCTATGACGAGGAGTCGGGCAAGGCGACAATCACCGTATCCTTTACAGACGAAGCGGCGCACGCTCACGATTGGAAAATAACCACGGGAGCTGCCTGTGAGCTTGCTCTTTACGAGATGGAGCGCATGTCGAGTGTTGACAGCACAAGCTACACATACGATGCAGCAAACCGCCGCATGTCCGTGAATTGGAGCGGCTACGGGCTTGAAAAGATCGACGAGCTTACCGTCTACGCCGTAGCGCAGGACGGCACGAGCTATAATCTGCACCAGACCACCGACGTCAAAGCAAGTCAGGCAAGCCTTGAGCTTCCCGCGACACTCCCGAGCGGCACGTACACACTTGAGGTCATCGCATCAAGCGAGGAAAACAATGTAAGCTGCGCGGTATCCGCGGAAAGCAGCTTCACCTATGAGAATCCCTCTCAGCCCACCTCTCCCACAATAGACCGTGTTTCCCTAGGCGGAGATTACAGTATAGACGTGGATCTGACCGCAGGACAGAATACGGACGGCTACGTAATTACCGTGGAAGAAAAGCTCACCGAGAACGGTGAGACCGTTTGGGTAAGCACCGACCTCGGAGCGCAGTGGATAGAGAAAAAAGACGGCACGGCTGTAACGGTCGGCGGTCAGTATAAAGCAACGGTCTACGTGGATTCTGAAGGCAATACCCTTTCAAGCGAGGATGCACAAGGCAGAGACGACGTCACTGCCGTGACGCAGATAAAGGGACTTGAGGCGGGTAAAACATATCGGCTCAAGGTGGCCGCTTATAACGAAGCAGGCAACGAGCTGCTCTCGGATGCCGTATACAGCTCGGAGATCACCATGCTTGCTCCCGCAAAGCCCACCGTAAGCGTATCCGCTTTGGGCGAAATTGCTCTTGACGGTATAAACTACGTCACCACGACCGAGGCAATATTCAATATCAGCTCGGATATGGCAGTCAGCGGCACGTGGAGTCTTGACGACGGTGCGCAAAAGGGCTCGTTTGAGGCAGATACACATTCGTCTCTGACCATCGGCGGCAGACCCGAGACCGAGGACCTTCCCGCACAGGAGGGGCTCTCCGAGGGTCAGCACACCTTGTCACTCACGGGTACGAACGAAAACGGTGATGCATTTGCCGTGGATTACGTGTTCTGTGTAAAGTCCACCTCCCCCAGACTTCAGATATCCTCCCCCGACACGGGATCGTTTTTTGAGGAGACTGTCAGCGTTACGGGACTCAGCGAGCCCGGAGCGAAGATACGTATTCTTCTTGACGGACAAGAGTTCTCTTCCCTTTACGTAGACTCTACGGGCGAGTTCTCGGTCTCCGTTCCAATGGATATGACTGCGTTTGAGCAGACCTTGTCCGTTTACGCGGAGGACAAGATAGGAAACATCAGCCGTCAGTACGACTTCAGACTTACAAACTCTATCGTTGCGGCGGCAGACAATGAAATCGCAATTTTCCTGAACGGAATCAATTATACAAATTCCGTCATTCCCGCAGGCACGGACGGAGAGCTTGAGCTCAAGATAATTTCGGGTGAGCGCAGCATCAGCGTTCCCACCGACAGCGTTCTGGGAAGCCAGGCTGAATGGTCTGTCGAGGTCGTAAACGGAAGCGCCGAGATTTCGGGTGCCCAGCTTACGACCGACGGCGACGTAAACGGAATTTTGATGGTAAGCTTTGAGGGCTATGACGTATCGGCAGTCCTTGGCGGAAACAAAAGCGACGCGAGCATAATGTGCAATATTACACTTCCCGAGGTACAGAACGGCTACACGATCACTCCCACAACGCCGACTTCAGTCGTATACGGAGGCAGCTTCGTATTTGAGCTTGAAATAGCAGACGGCTACTCAAAAACAGATGCCTTCGCGGTAAAGGTCAACGGAATCACCATTGAGCCCGATGACACGGGAGCTTACGTCATTACAGAAATTTTTGAGGATAAGGTCATCACCGTTGAAGGAATCTCAGATATTACGGCGCCTCAGATCACGATTTCTCTCGGAGAACGCAGCTGGACGGAATTTACAGACAGCTCTACGGTTGAAGTAAGCCTTGATCAGGCACAGAGCGTGAGCATCTCGGCATCTGATAGCGGAAGCGGAGTTGCTTCGGTATATTACCTTATTTGTGAGGAGGCTTTGACGCTGAACGAGATCAAGGCATTGTCCCCCGAGGCTTGGACGGTATACACGTCGCCCTTTGATATATCACCGACTACGGACGGCGTGATATACGCGATGGCTGTTGACAAGGACGGCAATACCTCGTATTGCTCGTCAGACAGGATCATCGTATCAGGGGAGACGAGCAGCGACGAGGGCAAGCTTCCCGTCGGAGCTATCGTAGGTATCGTTATAGGTTCTACCGTAGCAGTCGCGCTTGGCGGATTTGCTGTCTTCTGGTTTGCTATCAAAAAGAAAAAATGGAGCGACCTTATAAGCATATTCAAAAAGTAATTAAACCCAAATAACGTACAAGCGGTGAGCAGAATTGCTCACCGCTTCTTTTTTCAATGTATGGGAGGGGCTTTTTTATTGACTTTTTGGGGGTGACGCCCAAATTGGCGGCACGGCAGAACGCATCGACAAAAAAGTATGTAAAACAACAAAGTTTTTTGATTTTGTTGACAAATCAACAAAAAAATGTTATAATGCATCAGTTAAGCTCTTTAAAATCTTTTGAAAGTTTTGAGAATCATTATGAGTGTAATTGTAAAAGAGGTGTTAGACCGCAAGGACCTTCTTCTGTGGGTGCGATTCCCTTGCGAGCTATACAAAAACGATGAAAACTTCGTGCCGTTCCTTGAGAGTGATGAAATAGACACCTTCACAAAGGAGAAAAACCCGTCCTACGAATTTTGCGAGACGAAGCTTTTTCTTGCCTATAAGGATGAAAAGGTAGTCGGCAGGATCGCGGGGCTTGTCAACCACGCCTACAACAAAAAGTGGCACAAGAACTCAATTCGCTACACGAGATTTGACTTTGTTGACGATTACGAGGTCTCCGCAGCCTTGCTTGCCGCCGTAGTTGACTGGGGCAAGGAGATGGGCTTTGACGAGGTCATGGGTCCCATGGGCTTTAACGACACCGACCATCAGGGTATGCTTGTCGAGGGCTTTGATCACCTCAATATGTCCATTACCTTCTACAATCACCCTTACTACATAGACCACATGGAGCGTCTCGGCCTTGCAAAATCCATCGACTGGATCGAGTACAAGATCAAATGCCCCGACGAGCCAAACACCCGAATTGCGCTCTTGTCCGAGAGACTTCTCTCGCGCGGCAAGTATAATGTAGTCACGTACACCGACAGAAAGTTGCTGTATAACGACGCTTTTGAGGCATTCCGGGTCATCGACGAGGCAGAGGCAAAGCTTTTCGGCACGGTACCGCTCACGCCTGCCGTTATCAAAAATATGATTGACAATTACATTCCGCTCGTTGACCTTGACTATATATGCTCGGTAAAGGATAAGGACGGACGCATCGTCGCCTTCGGCGTCATGGTTCCCTCTCTTGCAAAAGCGTTCAAAAAGGCAAACGGAAGAATGTTCCCGTTTGGAATAGTACACATGCTCAAAGCCCTCAAGGGCTATAACGATACGCTTGAGATGTATTTCGTGGCAGTTGACCCGAGCCACCAGCTGCTCGGCGTTCCCGCCATTCTGATGGACACGCTTGTCAAGAAATGCATTGAAAACAACGTCAAGTACTGCGAGACAGGCCCCATGCTTGAGACCAACGGCGCGGTCCACGGCATGTGGAAATACTTTGAGAAGGAACAGCACAAGCGCCGCCGTTGTTATTCCAAATCCATATAACGAATGGAGAATACCATGAGCAAGGATAAAGGACAAGTCATACAGGCACTCAAGTTCGTCGCGTTTTCAATATCGGCAGGCGTTATCCAGATAGGCTCGTTTGCAATACTTGAGATTTTCATTAAGGATTATTGGATTCCCTATTTGATTTCACTGATTTTATCAATTATTAGGAACTTTACCCTCAACCGCCGCTTCACCTTTAAGTCTGCGGCAAACGTTCCCATCGCCATGGCAAAGGTTTTCGGCTTTTACCTTGTGTTCACTCCCCTCTCCACCTATCTTGGTAATCTCGCGGAGAATCACGGTGGCAAGGATTTTGTCATATTGATAGTGACTATGCTTGCCAATTTCATTCTTGAATACCTGTTCTGCAAATTCGTGGTCTACCGCGGGCAGGAAAATACAAGATCAGATTAAACTTTTCTCGATAATTGCTTATAAATTAACTAGAATCACCATAAGGAGTACAAAATGAAGCCCATATTCGGAATCAACAATGACAACAAAAATGACCCCCAAGACAATAGCTGTATTTTTGTTGTTGCGGAGGCAAACGAGGAACTTTTGGCAGAATACGAGAAAAAGCTCGACGATGAGTTGGATCAGCAGTGGGACAATCATTATGAGCAAACGAACAAAGCAAAAGTGAATAGGATGAAGATATTATCCTTTGTTTTCGCGATATTTTCGGCTATAATGCTTGTTCTTCATATAGTTTCAGGTGAAATCAGCACACTTCTTCGTGATAATCCCTTTATGGTCATCGTACCGATCGGTTATCTTCTTATATTTGGAATTTATATGCTTTGGACGCGTGTGATCCGTAAGAAAAATACAGACAACACAGACACACAATGCACCGGTTCATCCAAAGAGAAGGATGTTGCAGTGTCAAGCGAGGACGCTCCTTCATCAAAAGATATATGCAACCAAATATACGTGTCTCTCGGTGTTCCCGAGTTTGCGCAATCGGTAGATATACTTCACTTTACCTACAAAACCGAGAACGGAAGCCCAGTACCAAAAAAATCACTTAAAACTACTGAGTTTCTAAATAGTCAGATGAAAATGTTCAGGGTTGAAGATACACTCTGTCTTGCAGATGCATATTGCCTATACGAGTTACCGCTTGATAAAATAGGCGCTGTCAATACGGTAAAGGGCAATTTCTCTTTGCTTCTTTGGAACAAAAGCACTCCGTTTGACGAGGGAGAATTTGCAGACTACGGCATGAAAAAGGATTTTACGCAAAGAATCTCATTCGACACATATTGCGTTCTTGAACTAGAGAAAGACGGCGAAATATTCGGGCTGTATTTTCCCTACTATGAACTCCCCATTATTAAGAAAATCCTGGGGATTGCATCTGAATAAATGCCGTGCCCAAACAAACGCAATAATCCTTAAATCAGGCAAAAAGTTAATGTTTTTAACGCAAAGGCATCCCTCGGGATGCCTTTAATTTTTTGACGGGTATATTCCGCATTACTCTATAATAGCTTCGCACAATGCCACACAATTCAAAAAAAGTCCTTGTCTTTCCTGGAAATGTATGATATAATAAATTCAAATCAAAGAAAGGCGGAAGAATATGAACTCTTATTACAACGAAAAAGATATATGCCTTCGTATTTTTGTATCAAACGAAAATCAAGGCAAAATATCTCATCGAGCAGACCTACAATTTCGTCCGCTATTTGACTTAAAGGCGGGGCAACAATATTCCCTCAAATTTGAAAACAAAAAATTCTCGTGTACCTGTCTGAAGGACAAACGACAATTTTCATATAAGGACGTCAAGAAGGCTATAACAGTGAATATCGGCGTTATTATTTATTTGAATAACGGCTGCTTCATTGCGATATCTACCGAGCAAAATGAGAAGCACAACACCGCACTGTACGATATTATAACGCTTTTGAAGAGACGTTGCACATTCCGTTTTTCGTCGGCTGAGGAGGTTATCTACCCGGAAAACGACACCGACGCCAGATACAAAACCGACGAAAAAGCACTGGCGCAGATATCATTTACTCTCAAAAAAACCGAATTAAAACGCATGATATGGTATGATTATCTTTTCGACGAGAAAATGATTTTTATGATACTGCCTATCATAGTGATTTTAATCTTATCCGCAATTTTACTCAACGTCTGGCTTTTAATTGTAGCATTAGGTCTTTCTGCCTTCTGCTTGATTTTAAGCTTGCATTTTTTCCAATCGCTCGACGGATATATCCAAAATCATCAAGGAAATCTGCACGTTTTAATGTATGAAAAGCTACTCGTTGTCCGTCTGCGACATACCGATATAGAGATAGAATACAACAGTGCAAAACGCTCAAGAAGCATTTTCGGGCTGTGGAGGCTGAAATGTGATGACTTTTTCACTTTGGTTCTGCCTCGGAGACTTGAAAACGAGCACCGATACTTCTTTAATTGCCTATATAATAAAATAAAATAATCATATCGTCGCAAAAGCAACTTTTCATTTTTATCAAGGAGGCATTATGAGTCAAGCAAAAACCAAATCGCCAATCCAAAAATCGGCGGATGTCAAAAAACGTGATTCAAATTTAGAGCTATATCGAATTATAACAATGATTTTGATAGTAGCTCATCACTACGTAGTCAACTCGGGGCTTACCGATCCGCTCGGACCTATCTACCAAACCCCCTTATCCTTCCCCTCGATTTTTCTGCTCCTGTTCGGCGCATGGGGAAAAACAGGAATCAACTGCTTTGTTTTGATAACGGGATATTTTATGTGCAAATCGAATATAACCGCAAAAAAATTTGTCAAGCTATTATTCGAGGTGGAATTCTATAAAATAATTTTTTACGTTATCTTTCTTATAAGCGGACATGCAACGTTCTCTGCCAAATCGCTGCTCAAGGCAGTGTTACCCTTTACAAGTGTTGCCACAGGATTTGTTGGCTGCTATTTACTGTTCTTCCTCTGTATTCCGTTTTTGAACATATTGGTGCGTAATATGAACGAAAAGCAGCACATTCGTCTTTCGCTTTTAGTCTCGTTTATTTACGTTCTGTTTGGTACACTTCCCTTTGTCTCGGTAAGCATGAATTACGTGTCATGGTTCATCGTTCTATACTTCTTTGGTTCTTATATCCGCCTTTACCCCAAAAAGCTTTTCGACAAAACTGCGCTGTGGGGATTGATGACATTGGTCTCGTTGATTATCTCCGCTGCAAGCGTCGTTGGCTGCGCGTGGCTCGGAACAAAGCTCGGACGCAACATGGCGTATTTCTTCGTGACAGATTCCAACACATTTTTGGCGGTTGCCACGGGAATCTGTTCCTTCATGTTCTTCAAGAATCTTAAGGTGAGATACAGCGGATTTATCAACACCGTTGCAGCATCTACCTTTGGTGTCCTTCTTATACATGCAAACAGCGAATATATGAGACAATGGCTGTGGAAGGACCTTCTGAACAACGTCGGAATGTATTCATCTTCATATCTTATCCTGCACGCTGTGGGCAGCGTACTCGCAATATTTGCAATATGCACGCTCATCGACTTTATCCGAATCAAGCTGATAGAAAAGCCCTTCTTTATACTGTGGGATAAAGCATGGAATAAGATATCATTATGGTACCAAAAGACAGAAAATAAGCTCTGCACGAAATTAAACATTGACAGTTAAGACAAGCCGTAATATTACAAAAGGACACCCTCGGGTGTCCTTCTCTTTTTTAGGTTCGCGTCCTGTAAAGCTTGTCACTATTAACAAAAAATTCACGCAGCCTATTGACAAATTGTTTAATTTGTGCTATAATAAATAGACGTGATAGAAAATAAACTTAAAGAATGAGGAAAGGTATAAGCCTGCGATACGGGCAGGCGTCTCTACAAACCACCGATAATGGTTGACTACCGGTTGATTTTTCACCGAAGGTCAGCCATATTTTTTGTTTTAGGAGGATCATTTTATGGGTAACGGCGATATAAATATAGGCCTTGAAATTTTTGGGTACATCGGCACCGCTCTCGTCATAATATCTATGATGATGACATCTGTTTTAAAGCTCCGTATCATCAATATCTGCGGAGGTGCGATAAGCGCGGTATATTCCGTATTTTACGGTGCGTGGGCGGTTGTTGTGATGAATATTTGTCTTATCATCATCAACACGTTTCATATCATACGCGAGCTTCACCGCAGAAAAAAGAATAAGGCGGAAAGCACAAAAGAAGAGCCTTGATAGCACGTCAAGGCAACGAATTGAGAAAAGGAGATTACATATATGAAGCTTAATATTGACGGCAACATAGTAGTTGCAAGGCCCGATCAGTCGCTCTACGAAATGGTGCGAGAGCTTGGACTGTTCACGGGAAAATTATCAACAGACCCCATCGCCGCAAAAATCGCGGGAAGAGTTTTCACACTTAATTACGTGCCCGTCCGCCAAAAGGACATCGACACCCCCGAGCGCGGCTCGGTGCGTAAGGCTATGGCGGCGTCCGACGGAAGCGTGACGCTGCTCCGTTACAGCGACCCTACGGGGCGCGACGCATACAGACGCACGGCTCAGTTCGTGCTTTTCATGGCATTGCGCCGTCTCTGGCCCGAGGCGCACGCAAAAATGAACTGCACCGTCGGCTCAGGCCTTTATATAAAGGTCACGGGTGCGCCAAATTTCTCGGCAGATGCACTCAAGGAGGAGGTCTGGAAGATAGTTGCGGAAAATATAGTGCCGCACAGACGCCGCGTCTCCACCGCAGACGCTATAAAATACTACTCCGAGCAGGGACAGAGCGACAAGGCGCGTCTTTTGACATATCGCGAAAAGCCCACGCTTGACGTATATGAAAGCGGCGATTTTGCGGATTATTTCTACGGTGAGATGGCTCCCAATACGAGCTTTTTGCGCTCGTGGGACATTCTCCCCGCTCCCGAAGGCTTTATCTTTGTTTTTCCAGATTCGAACGACCCCGACAAAATTTCAAGCTATCACGAAATGCCCAATTTCTTTAACGTCTACACCGAGGGCAAGCGTTGGGGCGAGCTTATGGGCTGTGAGACGGCGGCTGACCTCAACGAGCTCGTAACGTCGGGAAAGATACGTGAGCTTATACGCGTTAACGAGGCGTTGCACGAAAAGAGATTTTCGCAAATCGCGGACATGATATGCGAGCGCGGCGCGAAGGCAGTAATGCTCGCGGGCCCCAGCTCGTCGGGTAAAACTACTTCGGCAAACAGACTTGCAACCCAGCTCCGCGGTCACGGTAAGATGCCCATACTCATGAGCCTTGACGATTATTACATAGACCGCGACAAGATAGCTCCCGGTCCCGACGGCAAGCTTGACCTTGAGCATATCAACACCATAGATACGATCCTTTTCGGCAAGCATCTCAAATCACTTTTCGAGGGTGAGGAGGTCGAGCTTCCGAGATTTAATTTCAAGACGGGCAAACGCGAGTGGGTCGGACACACCCTCCGGCTTGGCGAGGATTCCGTCATTATAGTTGAGGGACTTCACGGTCTCAACCCCGTCCTGCTCCCCGAGGACCTTGACAAAAGCCTTGTATTCAAGGTCTACGTCAGTCCCCTTTTGCCCCTCAACCTTGACGACCACAACCGCATACCGTCAAGCTATCTGAGACTTTTGCGCCGTACGGTGCGCGACTTTGAAACGCGCGGCGCGTCGGTACAGAGAACGCTGTCCATGTGGGACTCCGTCCGTCGCGGCGAGGAGAGGTGGATTTTCCCCTTCCAGGAGAACGCAGACGTGATATTCAACAGCTCCACCCTTTATGAGCTTGCGGTCCTCAAAAAGCATATTTTCCCGCTTCTGACGGCAATTCAGCCCGACGACGAGTGCTACGACCAGGTGCGTGCTATGGTCAAGATACTCAATTATATCTACGAGGCTGACGTTGACGACGAGATACCGCCAACAAGCATCGTGCGTGAGTTTATCGGCGGAAACGCGTTTTACAGAAAATAAAAGTACAAGGTCTCCCGAAATTCGGGAGACCTTTAATATTGATTTTTCATGTAAACCATGTTATAATAAAAGCAGAAACCACCAAAGGAGGCGTAGCATGAGAGATTTTTGCGATCTGCACACACATTCCACCTTTTCCGACGGCACGTACACGCCGACCGAGGTAATAAATGAGGCGTTGTCCCTCGGGCTCTCGGCTGTCGCGCTCTGCGACCATAACACCACGCGGGGGCTGTCCGAATTTACATCGGCGGCAGAGGGGCATGACATTATCGCAATACGCGGAATTGAGCTGACGAGCGAATACTGTGGGCGTGAGCTCCATATCCTTGGGCTGTTTATCCCCGAGGAAAGCACACAAAAAATGCAGGAGTTTGCCGAAATATTCGAGGCGCGTAAGGAGCAGAGCAATATATCACTTGCGGCGGCGCTGTGCGCCGACGGGTATATGATAGACTACGAGCAAATGAGAGCGCAAAACCCTCACGGCTATATCAACCGCGCGCATTTTGCCGCAGAGCTGACGCGTCTCGGCTACACCGAGAGCATAAAAGAAGCGTTCCGTACGCTGCTCAATCCATCGAACAAATATTACACTCCCCCGCTCCGCCCCGACGCGCTTGACGTGGTGGAATTTATAAAAAGCACGGGAGCGATCCCTGTGCTTGCGCACCCGTATCTGAGCATGAGCGAGGAGCTTTTGCTTGATTTTTTGCCAAAGGCAAAGGCGCGCGGACTTGTCGGCATGGAGACGCTTTACCCCAAGTTTTCCGACGAGGAAACAGCCCGTGCCATTGAAATAGCCGCAGAATTTGACCTCAGACAAAGCGGCGGCAGTGACTTTCACGGAGCAAAGAAGCCCGACATTTCCCTCGGCACAGGCAGAGGAACCCTCCGCGTACCGATAGCGTTTGTGGAGAAGTTGAGAAAGTAAAAAACATGACGGGAGCACCTGCGTCGAAGCGTGTGCTCCGACGGTCTTGACCTTTCAGTGACTATATGATATAACAAATCAAAAAAGAAAGAGGTAGGAAATATGGAATTTAAGGGATTTTTGAAGCTGTATGTAGGCGGTGAGTTAATTGCTGCACCTATTGTTATTATGCATAAAGAGTCAGAAAATGAAGATGAAGTTGTTATAAGAACAGAATACCAAGAAAAAACATATTCGGGCATTGGAAAAAATCTCGATTGGACAGATGCATTTGCAAATCTTCAAAAGGCTCTGCCGGATGACGTAAAGATCCACTGTTGTATGACATGCAGATATGGAACGCTATGCCCGTACGGATGCATTCCCAACTATATCCTTTGCTCCGAAAATGCCGCAATAAAGAGCAAGAGCGACGTAATTGATTGGCTTGACAAGGTAGATGAAAATAGTATTAAACGGTCTTCTTTTGGTTATTGTGAAAAATATTGCAGCGCAAATGAAAATGACTACACCTATAATGACTACTTAGATTACCTAAATCATTAAAAAGTAAGTTTACGCCGACAAAAAACACCACCAAGGAAATTCCTTGGTGGTGTTCGTGTTTTCGCAGCTAAAAACGCAGAGCCGCCGCGGCTCTTTTTTATTACTTACAAATCTCCCTTGCAACGAATACTCCGCTGGCGGAGGCGTGAGAGAGCGAGTGGGTGATTCCGCTGCCGTCGCCGATAACGTAAAGGTTATCCATAGCGCGGAGCTTTTCGTCAACCGTTACCTCCATATTGTAGAACTTGACCTCAACGCCGTAAAGGAGCGTATCGTCGTTAGCCGTTCCGGGCGCGACCTTGTCAAGCGCGTATATCATCTCGATAATTCCGTCGAGAATTCTCTTGGGAAGCACGAGGCTGAGGTCGCCGGGGGTGGCGTTCAGAGTTGGCGTTACGAAGGACTCCTTGATTCTCTGGGGCGTGGAACGCTGACCGCGTATGAGGTCACCGAATCTCTGCAAAATCACTCCGCCGCCGAGCATGTTGCTAAGGCGCGCGATAGATTCGCCGTAGCCGTTGGAGTCCTTGAAGGGCTCGGAGAAATGCTTTGCGACGAGAAGCGCGAAGTTGGTGTTTTTCGTCTGCTTTGCGGGGTCCTCGTAGCTGTGTCCGTTTACGGTAATGATGCCGTTATTTTTTTCGTTTACCACCGCTCCCCTGGGGTTCATAAAGAAGGTTCGGACCTTGTCTTCGTATTTGGGAGTACGGTAGACTATCTTACTCTCGTAAAGCTCGTCGGTCAGGTGAGCGAACACCTCGGCAGGCAGCTCAACGCGGACACCGATGTCAACGCGGTTGGACTTTACGGGGATATCAAGCTCTGTGCATACCTTCTCCATCCACTTGCTTCCGCTTCTGCCAACAGAGATTATACACTTGTCGCAAGCATACTCTCCGTCAGCACAGATTACCTTGTAGCCGCCCTCGGCACGTTCAACGTGTTCAACGGGCATATCAAAATAAAAGTCGACCTTATCCTTCAAAAAATCATAAAGATTTTCAAGCACGATGTAGTTTATATCCGTTCCGAGATGGCGTACCGACGCGTCAAGCAAATGGAGGTCGTTGCGTATACACTCGGTCTTTATCTTGGTGTTTTCGGTAGAGTAAAGCTTCGTTCCCTCTCCGCCGTACGCCATGTTGATATCGTCTACGTACCTCATGAGCTCAAGCGCCTCGTCCTTGCCGATGTACTGATACAGCGTGCCGCCGAAATCGTTGGTTATGTTGTATTTTCCGTCCGAAAACGCACCCGCGCCGCCAAAGCCGCTCATAATAGAGCAGGACTTACAGCCTATGCAGGTCTTTATTTTTTTGCCGTCTATGGGGCACTTGCGCTTATGCAACGCGTGTCCTGCCTCAAAAACGCCGATTTTAAGGCTTGAATTGAGCTTTACAAGCTCGTATGCCGAGAATATTCCACCGGGGCCTGCGCCGATTATAATTACATCGTATTTCATATTTATTTCCATTCCTTTATTTTATTTGCTTTTTATTTTGCCGATAAGCGAGAATATCGCAAGCGCGACAATATTTATAACTACTATGCTGGCTCCCACGGGAGTGCCGAGAAGCACTGCCGAGATAACGCCAAGTCCTGCACACACCATAGACGTCACCGCCGCGCCGAATATAACGCCGCGAAAGCTCTTGAACACGCGCATAGCCGACAATGCGGGGAAAATTATGAGCGCGGACACAAGAAGTGCGCCGACAAGCTTCATGCCGATAACTATGACCACCGCAGTTATCACCGCGACGAGCAGGTTGTAAAGCTGAGTTTTCGTTCCCGTAGCCTTTGAAAATCTCTCGTCAAAGGTGACCGAGAATATTTTGTTGTAAAAAATGAAGAACACCGCTATCACTATAAGTGACAGAATTATACAAGAGATAACGTCCCCCGTATCAAGCGAGAGTATCGTCGTCGAGCCGAAAAGCGAGGTACAGACGTCACCGCTGAGGTTTGACGAGCTGGTCTCGGTGATATTGAGAAGCAGATATCCTACCGAGAGCGCGCCGACCGATAGCATGGCTATGGCCGCGTCTCCCTTTATCTTACCCTCCGCACTTGTCTTGAGCAGTATTATCGCAACTATGACCGTGATGGGCAGAACGATAAGCATATTGTCCGTGATGCCAAGCACCGCCGCGACCGCTCCCGCGCCAAAGGCTACGTGCGAAAGTCCGTCTCCTATCATTGAGTATCTTTTGAGCACGAGCGAGACCCCAAGAAGCGCCGAGCAGAGCGAGACGAGTATGGCAACCACGAGCGCAAACCACACAAAGTCAAAAGAAAAATATTGCTTCAAGGTCTCAAATACATTCTCGGGCAGGTGAATTTTAAGCATCAGGCTCACCTCCCTTGTATTTGTACGCGTCGCTGTTACCGTAGGCGGCAGGCTCCGTCCTTGGCTTTTCGGCACAGACGGGACATTCATGAGCCGCCACGTAGTCCTCTTTTTTGGAGAGCTGAATTGAGTTTTTGTTTATTTGAAGCACGTGAGTTGCGTGCTCAAGCGCGCCCTTTATATCATGCGAGACCATAATTACGGTCATATTCTCACGCATATTGATATCGTGAATTAGGCTATACATATCCGAGCACGCCTTTGGGTCAAGGCTCGCCGCGGGCTCGTCAAGGACTATGAGCTTTTCCGCCGCGCAAAGCGCACGCGCCAAAAGAACTCTCTGCTGCTGACCGCCCGAAAGAGCGCGGAAGCTTTGCTTTGCTATCGACGTGATGCCGAGCTTTTCCATGTTCTCAAACGCGCGCCTTTTGTCCCCTTTATTATAGAACGCAGGGCCCGTCTTTTTGCCCACACAACCCGAGAGCACTATCTCGGACACGAGCGCGGGAAAATCGTTCTGCACGGGTGTCTTTTGCGGCAGCACACCTATCTGATGCCTTTTGAGGTCGTGGAAGACAATCTCACCCGACGAGGGCGCTTTAAGTCCCAGAAGCGCATTCATAAGCGTTGTCTTTCCGCTTCCGTTCTCACCGATAATGCAAATATAATCTCCGCTGTGTATCTCAAAGGACAAGTCGGAAATAACCGTCCTCCCCTCGTACGCGAGGCTGAGATTTTTAATCTCAACAAGCAGGCGTCTGTCCCTCGGCTGTCCGTCCGTCGAATACGGGCGGTTGAGCCTGCGGTAATGTCCCCACGAGGTCGCAGGGGGCAATTTCTTTTTAGTTTTTCCGTTGACCTTGACCTCGGGCAAGGCTTTATTTTTGAATATTGACATCTTCGTAAGCCTCCCTCAGGGTTTCAAGATTTTTTTCCATAAGATAAATATACGACGCGCCGTCTCTTATCTGTGCGCGTGTCACACTCTGGCAGGAGTACAAGGTCCTAAGCTCCGCGCCACACTCCTGCGCAACTCTTTTTGCAACGTCCGAGCCCGAATTATCCGTGTCAAACACCACGCGCGTGCCGCTCTCCTTCACTTCTTCTATAAGCGAGATAACGACTTCAAACGACGCGCCCGTCTCCGATGAGCAGCCCGAGAACGCGGCGTGATAATCTATACCGTAATCGTGAGCAAGATACAAAAACGGAAATCTGTCCGCGACTATAAGCGTGATATCCGCCTTAAAAAAATCCTCGTAGGCCTTGTCAAGCGCCTGCAATTTTTCTATATATTCCGCCGTGTTTTTGCGGTATCTGTCGCTTCCCTCGGGATTTGCGCGGCAAAGCTCGTCGCAAAGCCCCTCAACTATTCGGACGGCGTTTTTAGGCGAGGTCCAGACGTGCTCGTCATACTCTCCGCACACCTCACCGTCTGTATGCTCATGGTCATGGTGGTGGTCATGACCGTGCTCTGCCTCAAGCTCGTCCGCACTCAAAAGATTTGCAAAGTCAAAAAGCGATACGGTTGTAATGCTCTCGTTGTCCGCCGAGCGCAATACCCCCTCTACCCACGCGTCCGACGCGCCGCCCGTATATACCAGCATATCCGCCTTCGCCACGGTCAGAATATCGCTTGACGTGGGCTCATAGGAGTGCATGTCTACTCCGTTTTCCTGAAGCAGAATGACCTCGTCCTCGCCGCCCGTGATTATCCTGCAAAAATCGTATTGAGGAAATATGGAGCAGACTACTGTGAATTTACCGTCATCAGAGCTTGGCTTCTGAGCGCAGGACGGCAGCAGAACGCAGGACAGCAACAGAGCAAACACCAAAACAAATGATATTTTTTTCAATTTTTTACTCCTCAAACTACTATTTTCTGCTTTTTCTTTGATTGACAGTCTCCGCATACGCCGTACAGAATACTTCTGCCGCTGTCCACCGTAAAGCCGTGATGCTCTCCTATGTGGTGGCAGAGGTCGTCACCCATATAGCACTCAAGATGCTCAAGGCGTCCGCATTCAAGACACTTGAGGTGAAAATGGTCGCGGCAGGACGTCTCTCTGCCGAGATACTGATAAACGCAGCTCGTCTCTCCCTCGCCCTTGAATTTTCTGACGCGTCCCCTCTCGCACAAAAGAGACAGATTTCTATATACCGAGCTCTTTGCATTGAGATTTCCGTTCATCTCCATGCATATCCGCTCCACCGAAAAATGCTCGTCGGGATGAGCGGACAAGAATTCTATAAGCTTATTTCTTCCTTTTGTTTGGTATGTTTTTGACATAAAAACACTCCTTGCCTTATCCTAAAAATGAGAACAATTCTCAAAACCTTAAAGATTATACCATATATACGCTCTGTTGTCAATGGCTTTTGAGAATGATTCTCAAATTTGCAAAATATATTATCGAAATGTAAAAATATAAGGAAAGGTCTCTTGACAAACGCTATATTATGTGGTAAAATTGGATGTAGTATTGAAAACCACATTTCAAAGTTTTATCAAACCATCAGCAAAGAGAGTGTGAATATGAATAACAACAAAAAGACGATTCCGATATTTTTTGCATGCGACGACGCGTTTGTAAAGTTTACGATAGTCTCGCTCAAATCCCTTATAGAGAACGCCTCTCCCGATTATAATTACGACGTTCACGTGCTTATCACCACGGTGAGCGACGATATGAGAGAAAAGGCCAAGGCGCTTGAGCAGGACAACGTCAAGGTGTCCTTTAACGATACGTCGGCGTATCTGGAGCTTATGAAGAGTAAGCTTCCCCTCCGCGACTACTACTCAAAGACCACGTATTACAGATTTTTTATCGCGGAGATGTTCCCGGCGCTCAAGAAAGCGATATATATTGACAGTGACACCATAGTTCAGGGAGACATTTCCGAGCTTTACAACCACGAGCTTGGCGACAATTTTGTAGGCGCGTGTCACGAGCAGGCGATGGTGCAGGTAGAGGGCTACGGCAATTACTGCGAGAAGGTAGTCGGCGTTGACAGAAACAAATTCTTTAACGCAGGCATCATGCTCATCAACTGCGAGCAGTTCAGAAAGAACAAGGTGCTTGAGCAGTTTATCGACCTGCTTCAGGTATACAACTTCGTCGTAACGCAGGACGAGGACTACCTCAACGTCATCTGTAAGGACCGCGTGCTCTGGCTCGACCAGCGCTGGAACACCGAGATGTTCGGCGAGATACCCTTCCCCGCCGAGGAATTCAAGATAATTCACTACATAATGACTTCCAAGCCCTGGCACTACGAGGATTGCCGCCACGGCGATATATTCTGGAAATACGCAAAAATGACCTCGGTATACGAGGACATCCGTGCAATTCTTGAGAATTATTCCGACGCAGAAAAGGAGCGCGACAGCCTCTCCGCAGACCGCCTTCTCCAGACGGCAATAAAGGAGGCGCAGAGAGACGATACCTTCGTCGCGCGTCAGAAAAAGAATAACTGCAACGAGGACAGAAAGCACATTCTTGAAAAAATAGAGCAGTACGAGCTTGAGGGACGCTTTGACGAGGACGTTGAGGACGATCCCCCCGGTCGCACGATAATGCCCGGCGAGGTCGACTATACGCAGAAAAAGCTCTCGTCAAAGATCGCGTCGAAGATCGCGTTTTCAAGAGCGCGCAAGTATCTCAATTCCATAATCAAGAACAAGACGCTCATCGTCAAGGAAATAAAGGGTATTGAGAATTTCAGGGAGCTTACCTCGGGTGCAGTCATTACCTGCAACCACTTCAACGCCATGGACAGCTTCGCAATTCAGCTTGCATACGAGGCGTCGGAGCAGAAAAAGCGCAAGTTCTTCCGCATTATCCGCGAGGGCAACTATACGTCCTTCCCCGGATTTTTCGGATATCTTATGAGAAACTGCAACACCCTGCCCCTCTCGTCTAATCTCGGCACGATGCGTGAGTTCGTAAAGGCGACGGATACCTTGCTCGCTGACGGACACTTTATACTCGTCTACCCCGAGCAGAGCATGTGGTGGAACTACCGCAAGCCCAAGCCCTTAAAGGACGGCGGCTTCCATATCGCCGCAAAAAATAACGTCCCCGTCCTCCCCTGCTTTATCACAATGGAGGACACGGACACAGTCGGTGAGGACGGTTTTCCCATTCAGGAATATACCATTCACGTATGCGAGCCCATATACCCCGACAAGACCAAGACTATCCGCGAGAATACCGCAAGCATGATGGCGAAAAACTACGAGGTCTGGAAGGAAATTTACGAGCGCGTTTACGGAATCCCGCTTGTTTATACGACTAAGAAGGACTAATATACTTTTGCGGGGGAACTTTTGAAAAAAGTTCCCCCGCACCCCTTCAAAAACTTTTCCTCAACAAAAAAATATTTTTATTTGCTATTGCAATTTTGAAAATTATGTGATATAATACATAAGTCGCAAAGCGATAACAAAAAAATATGCACAGTATGTATCACGGAGAGTTATCTCGCCTATGGCGAGGATATACGCCGGTGCATCATATTTATGGAGAGGTATCGAAGTGGTCATAACGGGGCTGACTCGAAATCAGTTTGTGCGAAAGCACACGAGGGTTCGAATCCCTCCCTCTCCGCCAATGTAAAGCACACCGAAAGGTGTGCTTTTTGCATTGGCGGAGAGGGAGGGACATGATGAACCCTCACACATAGCCGCAGGCTATGTGACGGTTCGAATCCTATAGGGCTATGAAAAGCCCTCACACACAAAACATAAAAAGGACTTTACTATTGACACGGGCAAATTTTGATGATATAATGTATACAGTTTGGAGGGGTATTTTCATGCTTGTACTCGGGATTAACAAAATACTAAAGTGTTGCCAAATTATATCAAACGGCAAAAGATATACTTGCCCTACAAAAGAAATAGACGGAAAATTGTTTTTTTGCTTTAAAAAAGCATGGCATCCTGTAATAGAGTTCATATCTGACAATGCAGAGGAACTGTTTGAACAAGGTGGTAAAGTGCTCTCAAAACCATTCAAAAAATAATTTCAGCAACTACTGCCCATACTTCAATTATGCCGAATAATTGATCCTTTATTTAAAAATAATTATTCAAGGAATATCCCATGAAACAAAGGTTTTTAATATTTCTACTGATTTTTTTGTCTTTCACAATTTCCGGTTGTGAATGCAATCACAAATGGCTTGATGCTACCTGCACTTCAGCCACTACATGTTCCATTTGCGGGGAGATGGCTGGTAATCCCATTGGTCATGTATGGAATGATGCAACGTGTACTACAGCAAAAACCTGCGCTATTTGTAAAACAACAGATGGTAACCCTTTAGATCACGATTGGCAAGAAGCCACTATTCTTGCGCCACAGACTTGTTTGTCTTGTGGCGAAACAATTGGCGACCCTTTAATAAACAATAACCATGACAATAGTAGTGATGTAGTTCAAAACATTTGTCTGCTGTGCAATAATGTAACAAGCAGAGAAACCACGCTGTATTGCTCATCTCATGATTGCACAATATATGACTGTTCATATCCCGCCAAATCAAACAACACAGGAGGATGGGGAAGTTACTGTGCTTTTCACGGGTGCTGTGTGAACAATTGCCTCGGCATTCCAATTGGTGGCACAAATTATTGCGCCTCTCATATACAATAAGTCTAAAGGGCTACCCTCGCGGTAGCCCTTTTTCTCCCCTTGCAATGCGACGTCAAGTATGATATAATATATTCAAACATAAATTTGTGAGGCACACATGAACATACAAAAATGTCTAAGTAAAAACACCTCCTCCCTTTCGGGCAAGGTGGTGGCGATAAGCGGCTCGACGGGTGGGCTGGGGCAGGCATTGTGCGAGCATCTGGCGACGCTCGGCGCGTCACTTTTGTTGCTCGACCGAAACGAGGAAAAGGCGCGCCGACTGATTGCGCGTCTGACGGCATCCCATCCCGCGCTCAAGGCTGACTTTATGCGTCTTGATCTTGCGGATATTGAATGTGTCCGCTCCGTCACAGATATATTGTGCGAGCAAACGCCCGACTATATAATTTTCAACGCGGGAATTTATCACGTGCCGAGATTTCAATGTGCGCTCGGCTACAACAATATTTTCCAGGTCAATTTTCTCTCCCCGTATTACATGGCGCGCAGGCTCAAGTCTCACGTTCAGGCGCGCGGCGGCAGGATAGTTGCGGTTGGCAGTATCGCGCACAACTATTCAAAAATTGACGCCGGCGACGTTGACTTTTCCACCCGCAGGCAGTCGAGCAAGGTCTACGGTAACTCAAAAAGATATCTTATGTTCTCGCTCTACGGTCTGTTTGACGGCGAGGCGGGGTTGAGCGTCGTTCATCCCGGCATTACGTTTACAAACATAACCTCTCACTACCCAAAGCTCATTTTTGCAATCATCAAGCATCCCATGAAGGTGATTTTTATGAGCCCCAAAAAGGCGAGCCTTTGTCTTCTCTACGGACTGTTTTCCGACTGCGGCAAAAATCAGTGGATAGGTCCTGCCCTGTTTGATATATGGGGAAGACCGAAAAAGAAAATGCTTCGCACCTGCAAAGCGTCCGAGGCAGAGCAAATATGCGCTATTGCCGATGACATTTATAACAAAACATAGAACAAGCCCTTGCTTTTACATAGTAAGCAAGGGCTATTTTTACTGTTTCTTCTCCGTTTTATCAAACCATTTATTTGAAAACTCTGCTACCACCGACGAGAGCTCGTCAATTTCCCAGCCCGTGGTGTTCACCACCACGTTGTAGTTTTCGGGATTTCCCCAGCCGCTCTCCGAAAAGAATTCTGCCGTACGGACACGGTTTCTGTCCACCTTGCGGATCTTTCTCTCCATTTTCTTGCGGGTGAGATTTTTCTCCTCGGGGCGAAGGTGCTTCATGCATCTGTCAACGCGCGAGTTAATGGTCGCACAAACGAAGATTTTGAGAAGCTGCTCCTGACACAAAAACGCGTCCGCATTTCTGCCAACCACTACGCAGTCGCGTCCGAGCCTTGCAATCTCATCAAGCACGCGCTGCTCCTCTGCGATAATATCCGTCTGTATATTTTGCACTGCAACGACGCCGTCAAGCGAGCAGCCGTAGCTCAAGGGCGCCGTTTGCCAGCCGCCCTCCTCAAGCGTCTTTTCAACGTAGTCCGCGTCGAGCTCCTTGTTGTTCGCTATCATTTTTATTATTTCCTGGTCGTAGTAATCAAAGCCGAGCTTTTCTGCGAGCTTGCGACCAAGCTCTCTGCCTCCGCTTCCAAACTGACGGCTCACTGTAATTATCTTCATAGCAGTATCCCCCTTGGGTAACTTAAAGTTGTTTTTATTATACATCAATACATTAAATTTGTCAATAAAAATGCGTATATAATTTATATAGTTGACAATCTGTATAAAGTAGTGTAAAATATAATCAGACAGAAAACTACGGGAGGTAACCCTATGCATAGATATTCAAAGAAAGCTCTTCTTCTTTGTTCTCTTTTCATTCTGATTTTAACGCTGTCAGTATGTCTTATATCCTGCAACAGAAACGGCAACGAGGACGGCACGGAGGGAAATACCATTGAGTGGTACACGCATCCGTCAACGGATGCACCAACGTCAACACCCACTGAAAAACCGACGGATGCTCCGACCGAGCAGCCCACGCAGATACATACTCACACCGAACAGATAATCCCCGCAGTTGAGCCCACCTGCTCCGAGACGGGACTGTCAAGCGGCAAAAAATGCTCCGAGTGCGGAGAAATAATTCTTGCGCAGACCGAGCTTGCAAAGCTTCCTCACACTCCCGTATCGGTCTTGGGCATACAGCCCACCTGCTCCGAGACGGGACTTACCGAGGGCAAGGTATGCTCCGTATGTGACGAGGTCCTTATGCCGCAGGAGGAAATTGAAAAGCTGCCTCATACGGTTATTGATATTCCCGAGATAGCTCCCACTTGCACCGAGGCGGGCGTGAGTGCGGGCAAGCAATGCAGCGTTTGTGAGCAGTTCACGGTCACACCCGTAGTGCTTGAGGCGACGGGACACCGCGAGGAGTACATTGAGGGCATAGCCCCCACCTGCACCGAAACAGGACTTACAAGCGGTAAGAAATGCTCTGTGTGCGGAGAATGGACGCAGGAACAGTCAAAAATCGATGCTATGGGACATATGCCTAAGACCATTCCCGGCTACGGTTCAAGCTGCACCGAGACGGGACTTACAGACGGCTCTGTATGTCTCGTGTGTGATGCAGTCCTTACCCAGCAGACCGAAATATCCTCGCTCGGACACGATATGGGCATGGTTTATGCGAGTGACGCCGATAATCACTGGCAGGTATGTACCAGATGTAATGCGCCGTCCGAGACAAATCCCCATATTTACAGCGGCACCGCGTGCAGCGTTTGCGGTCACGGATGCGAGCATTCCGACCTTTATTGGGAGCCTTATATACAGCCCACCTGCTCGAGTGCTGGCATGGAGCTTGAAAAGTGTCGAATATGCGGCACTACGACAAACACAAGAGAACTTGAAACACTTCCCCACACACTTGGTGACGATGCAACGTGTACTACCGCACAGACCTGCACGGAGTGCGGATACGTGGCTGTAGCCGCTCTCGGTCACACGAAGGGCGACGAGGCAACCTGCACAGCTCCTCAAAAATGCACGGTATGTCAGCAAACACTCGCGGCGGCTACGGGACATACTCCGTCCGACGCTGCAACCTGCGAGACACCGCAGACCTGCACGAAGTGCAATACAGTGCTTGTTGCGGCAAAAGGACATATTCTCGGCGCGCCTGCGACCTGCGACACACCGCAGACCTGTACCGTATGCGGTCATATTGAAAAGGCCGCTCTCGGACACACGGCGGGCACACCCGCTACCTGCACAACGGCACAGAGATGCCGCGTATGCGACGAGATACTCACCCCCGCTTTGGGACACTCCTATAACATTGATAACGTGACCTGCACCGAGGACAAATACTGTACCGTATGTGAGAAGGTCATTGAGAAATCCGCGGGACACACGCCCTCGGGTGCTGCAAGCTGTACCACGTCCCAGGTATGTCTGGTCTGCGACGAAATACTCGTCGCCGCCCTCGGACATTCAATAGTTACCGACGAAGCGGTAGAGCCCACCTGCACGACCGCAGGAGTTACCGAGGGAAAGCACTGTTCGAGGTGCGATACCGTCATGCTCGCGCAGATACCCCTTGCGGCAATGGGACATGATTACGTATACAGCCGTTGCTCCGTCTGCGCCGACATGATAAAGGCGGAGGACGTGGATAAGGCAGTAATGCCGAGGCTTGACATCAATACAAGCGGCGCGGCTATCGACTCAAAGGAAATATACACCTCCGCTCTCGTTACGCTTTCGAACTGTGACGAGGAATTCGCGTTTGCGGATATATCCGCAGGCATACGTATCCGCGGAAATTCCACGGCGGTAGTACCCAAAAAGCCGTACAGACTTAAATTTGACGTCAAGAGAAATATGCTTGGGCTCAATAACGGCAAGAAATTCAAGAGCTGGGTGCTCATGGCAGACTATTACGATTCGTCCATGCTCCGTACCTTCTCCACCTTCAGCATGGCAAAGATACTCAACGAGGGCAAATATTTCTCGTCCGACTTTACACCCGTTGAGGTCTACATAAACGGCGAATATCAAGGCGTTTATCTGCTGTGCGAGCAGTCACAGATAGACGGAAACCGCGTTGACATTTTCGAGCGCGAGGACACAGACACCTCGCTTGAGATAGGATATCTCCTTATAGGTCAGGGCGGACGAACCGACGAGCCCAACACGGTGACCATAGGAACTACACTGACCGCCACCGACCGTAACGGTATTGTGAACGTCGCGGGCGGCGGTAACTACTCCATATCGGGAGGCGACTATACTCCCGAGCAGATAGCGTACGTCAAGCGTTACGTTGAGGGCGTGTACGAGGTCATACGGCGAGCCGTATACGAGGACGCATATTACTCCCTTGACAGAGAAGGAAATCTTACCGAAAAGACCGAATTTGTCGGAATAACCAAGCAAGCAAGACAAATAGAGACCATTGACGCGGTATTCAATATCGACGCGTGCGTACGCCTTTGCATACTTGACGAGATAGTCAAGAATCTTGACGCGGGAACGTACAATATGTACGTTGACCTCAGCCCCACGGGTGACGGAAGACTTACCCTCGGCCCTCCCTGGGACTTTGACTTTGCGCTTGCCAACACGGGCTATGCATCAACTCATTCCCCCACGGGCTACTACGCAACCAACTACACCTACAGCGACGGTATGCGAGTAAATACTACATTCGTATTCTTTGGAAACCTGCCTTGGTTTGAAAAAATGGTTTGCGAAATGTGGGAGGAGCACGTTGACGAGCTTTACGCAGTCGCAAACAACCTCGGCGTAATGACGGCAATGTACGGCGAGCAGTACCAGCGCGATTATGCACATTGGAACAGGGGGCTTATGGGCCACCATTGTCAGACCTGTCACGCGGGCTTCACCTGCCACGCGGACACCGTGGACTTCCTCTCAAGCTGGCTTTACAAGCGTCTTGATTGGCTTGACTACGTCTGGGGCGACGGCGAGCCGCCCGCGGCTGCGGAGCAGTCCCCGCTTATGCTCTTTGACTTCACCGACGAGTCCGTGACCGACTATCTCACGGGCTTCCGCCGCTGTCACGGCACGGTGACCTCGCAGGGCTACAAGGTAGAGCTTGACGAAGCCTTCGACCCCTATTTTACGCTTGATATATCCAAGCTTCCCGAGGCGTTTGACGCGCAGGATTATCCCTATATTGAGATAGAGTATATGCTGCCCGTAACAAACTCCTATTCAGCGTACAACACCCTTGAGATATTCTTATGCGCGGGACAGATCGTGGGGGCTACGGGAGGAATTTCCGTTGGAGACTATCTGGTATACCCCGACGGAGTTTACCACAAGGTACGCTTCGACCTCACCGACAGTCCAATGTGGCAGGGACAGATACACAGTATCCGAATAGACCCGATGGGCGCTTGTGAGCTTAGCGACGTAATGTATATAAAATCCATAAAATTCCTTACGGAATAAAATACGGGCAGCGGCTTTTCAGGCCGTTGCCCTTTTGTTTTTTACTGACGGAACTGCTGCGCGTAAAGTCCGGCGTACATACCGCCCCTCTCCATGAGCTGCTCGTGAGTTCCCTTTTCAAGCACGCGTCCTTCGGATATGACGGCTATCTCGTCGGCGTTCTTGATAGTAGACAGTCTGTGCGCGACAACTATCGTGGTTCTGCCGTGGCAAAGCTCGTCAAGTGCGTCCTGAATAAGTATCTCGGTCGCGTTGTCAAGGGCGCTTGTCGCCTCGTCGAGAATAAGTATGGGGGGATTTTTGAGAAATACGCGGGCGATGGAAAGACGCTGCTTCTGTCCGCCCGAAAGCTTTACCCCGCGCTCGCCTATCTGGGTGTCATACCCTTCGGGGAGCGTCATTATATAATCGTGAATATTTGCTCTCTTAGCCGCCTCGACGACCTCTTCGTCGGTAGCGTCAAGTCTGCCGTAGAGGATATTGTCCTTGATGCTGGAGTTAAAAAGATAAATGTCCTGCTGAACTATGCCGATGTTTTTGCGGAGAGAGGCTCTCGTCATCGTGCGTATATCTCTGCCGTCAATGAGTATCTCGCCGTCGCTTATATCGTAAAATGCGGGAATAAGGTGACAAATCGTTGTCTTACCGCCGCCCGAGGGACCGACAAGCGCAAATTTTTCTCCCTTGCCTATCTTGAGGCTTATGTTTTTTATAACCTCCTTGGAGTCGTCATACGCGTGAGTGACATTTCTGAATTCTATCTCGCCGTCAAGCACACCCGCGTCGGTAGCGCCGGCGTGATCCTGTTCGGGCGGAGTATCCATTATCTCGATAAAACGCTCAAAGCCCGTAACGCCGTTCTGGAATTGCTCCATAAAGTTTATAAGCGTCAGCACGGGGGAAATAAACACGCCGATAGACACAACGAACGCCGAATAGTCTCCAAACTCCATGTCCCCGCCAAAGCCTGCCGCGCCAAAGAGAATAAGTCCGCCCGCGATAAGCAGCACGACGTTGAAAATATCGGTCACGAAGGAGGTCATGGAATGGAACTGTCCCATCGCCTTGTACGCCTCGCGGCGCGCAGAGACGAACTTCTTGTTTCCCACCTCAAACTTTTCGCTTTCCTTCTCTGCGTTACCGAAAGCTTTTGTTACGCGTATGCCCGAGATGCTACTCTCAAGCGACGCGTTTATCTCGGCTACCGACTGACGGCTCTTTTTGAACGCCGCGCGCATTTTTTTACGGAGCACCATGGAGATGATAAGCAAAAACGGCACGCAGGTGAACAAAATCAGCGTCAGAGGCAGATTTATCGTGCAAAGGTACACGAATGAGATAACTATGGAAATGGACGAAATAATGAGATTTTCGGGGCCGTGGTGGGCAAGCTCGGATATGTCCATAAGGTCGTTGGTCATACGCGACATTATCTTGCCCGTCTCATTGTTATCGTAAAACTTGTATGGCAGCTTTTCAAGATGGTTGAACATATCCGAGCGCATCTGCGCCTGCATGCGCACGCCCATGACGTGTCCGTAATACTGTATGAAAAACTGCAAGAGCATTCTGATTATATACAAGGCAAGCAGAGCTATACCGAGTATGACGAGCAGCTTGTATTTACGCTCGGGAAACAGCTCGTTGAGCATATAGCGCGTTATGATGGGATAGGTAATTCCTATAAGCGACATCACAAGGGACGCCAGCATATCCATCGTAAATATAAATTTGTGCGGCTTGTAGTACGAAAGAAATCTTTTAAGCATTTGTCTGTCCTTTATCTTTTTAAATCATCACCTTAAATTATATCACTTTTCGACTTATATTGTCAAGTCGGCGGCTGAAATTTTGAGATGTCAATTCTTAATTATTTCTTATAAATGCGGTTTATTTATTGACTTTTTTTATTTGTATGGTAGAATATCTTGGAGAAAAAATTGCATTGGAGAAATATATGTCAGATTTTTTATACAAGCTCACCTGCGCCATGGCGGTGGAAATGGAAGAGCCAAAGCCCTTTGGTGCATTGCACCTTATATTTTTGCTTATCAGCGTACCCCTTATCATATTTGCCGCATGGAAGCTGCGCAAGATTTCGGACAAAGGCGCGGACAGGCTTTTATTTTTTGTCGGTCTGTTCCTTGCGGTAACGGAAATATTCAAGCAGATATATTACTATTACCAGATGGCAGACGGTTCGTACTACTGGACAAAATTCCCCTTCCAGCTCTGCTCCGTTCCCATGTATCTTTGCCTCATGATGCCCCTGCTCAAAAAAGGCAAGCTCAAGGACGGAATATGCGACTTTATGATGTCCTACAATATGCTCGGCGGACTTATGACCATACTCTACCCCGCCACGATATTTACGAGCAAGATGCTTTTCAATATGCACTCGCTTATCTGGCACGCACTTCTCGTGTTCGTTGGACTGTTCCTCACCTTCTCGCGCAGAGGCGGCGGTGGAATAAAAAAATACGTTGGCGCGACCTTTACCTTCCTCGGTCTGTGTGCCCTCGCCTTTACGATGAACCTCACGCTCGGACAGATTGCCGAGGCGCGCGACCAGTCCTTTAATATGTTTTACATAGGCCCCGGAATATCGGACATTGTGGTATTCAGCGACATCGGAGAAAAATTCGGCTGGTGGGTCGGAACGCTCGCATACATCCCCGCCGTATGTCTCGGCTCATTCCTGCTCTATTTGCTGTTCGACTTTATCGGCAGAAAAA
>JAFTKY010000044.1 GCA_017453005.1 Clostridia bacterium
AGCATGATTCGGAAATGCATTGGCTTGAATGTGCAAGCTGCGGAGACGTCTTCGAGACAGAGGCGCATATATGGGCAGATGCAAATTGCACTACTCCCAAGACCTGCTCCGTATGTAAGGCAACAGATGGCAAGGCGCTCGGACATACCTACGACGGTGACACCGACGCAGAGTGTAACGTATGCGGTTACGAAAGAGAGGTTGACATTCCCGAGCAGCCCAACGAGCCCGCAACCGAGCCCGCAACCGAGCCTGCAACCGAGCCCGCAACCGAGCCCGCGACAGAGGCTCCTGCGGAGACTCCCAAGGGCGATGATAAGGAAGAAAAGCGCGGCTGCGGTTCTGCGATAGGCATAAGCCTTATAGGAATCGTAACGGCACTTGCGGCAGGATTCGTTCTTACGAAAAAGAAAAGATAAATAACTCAAATCACCAAAGGGGCGTTGCTTCGGCAACGTCCCAAATTTTTATTTATATTTTATTGCTTTTTAAATAATACTATGATATAATATAAAGTGAGTAAATATTTTTCAAGGAGATTGCCATGAAAAACGCAATATATATGCTTTCCCCCATGAAGGGAGTACAGATGGGCTCGTACATAATAACGTCCGACGACGGTCACCTCGTTATGATAGACGGAGGCTGGAGAAGTGACGCGGAGAATCTTATCGAGCATTTAAAGCTCGCGTCGGGCTCGGACAAGCCCAAAATCGACGCGTGGATAATAACGCATCCTCATTCCGACCACGTTGAGGGCTTTCTTGAAATAATGCAGAATCATCCCGACGAGGTTGAGTTTGACGGACCTCTTTACTATAATTTCCCCTCGGTGCAGTTTTTGGCGCGTCTTGACAAGGACGCGGCGGCAACCGCTGCCGAGTTTTACGAGGCTTTGCCCCTGTTTGCGGACAAGGTCTGCATAGTCTCGGGCGGTGACGTGCATACCGTGGGTAAAATGAAATTTGAGTTTCTTAATTCTCCCGACTTTACGCTTTCGCGTGACGTATGCAACAACGCGTCTCTCGTCATTAAGATGACACACGGAGAGAAGACCGTAATGTTTACCGCAGACTGCGGATACGATTCGGGAAAGAAATTACTTGAAAGATACGGCGAGAGCGGTATTCTCAAATGTGACGTATGCCAGATGGCGCATCACGGTCAGGGCGGCTGTGACAGAGATTTTTACGAGGCGGTAAGCCCCAAGATTTGTCTGTGGCCCACGCCGGATTACCTTTGGAACAACGACGCAGGACTTGGATACAACACGCACGAATGGAAAACTCTTGAAACCCGCGCGTGGATGGACGAGCTTGGTGTTGAGAAAAATTACGTAAGCAAGGACGGCACGCAGTACTGCGAGCTTTATTGATGAATATGAAAAACGCAATTTACATGATAGAGTCTGTGAAAAATTCGCAGATGAACAGCTTTATTATAACCAGCGAGGGCGGTAAGATAATCGTACTTGACGGCGGTTGGGCATGGGACCTTGATGCGCTCCTCTCAAAGCTCAGAGAAATAACGGGAGACGAGGTTCCGCATATTGACGCATGGATACTCAGCCATTCTCACGAGGACCACGTAGACGCGTTCATGCGCGTTATGGGTGAGTGCCCTGAGGTAATAGCTCTTGAGGGCAAGGTATACTATAACTTCCCCTCAATTCAGTTTTTCGCGCACGAGGACCCCTCCGCTGTGAAGACGGCAACGCAGTTTTACGAGCTCCTCCCGAAATTTGCGGACAAGGTCTGCATCGTCTCGGGCGGTGACGTATACGATATAGGCGATATTCACATAGAGATACTTTATTCTACCTTGAGTGAGTTCAAGTATGCCGTTTGCAACAACTCCTCGATAGTATTCAAGCTCACGCTTGGCGGCAAGACTGCAATGTTTTTGGGGGACGCGAGCTTCCACGTCGGTCAAAAGCTGCTTGAATTATACGGAGACACGGATATTCTCAAATGCGATATATGTCAGATGGGACATCACGGGCAGGGAGGCCCCGACAGGGATTTCTACGCCAAGGTAAGCCCCGAGATCTGCTTCTGGAATACACCCAAATGGCTCTGGGACAACGATCTTGGAAATGGCTTTAACACGGCAATATTCGGAACGGTCGAGGTGCGCGGATGGATGGATGACATTGGCGTGAAAAAGAACATCGTTCTCAAGGACGGCACCGGAGCGTACGAGTGGTAATGAATAGCAAAAAAATAAAAATCGGCGCGGTGGTGGGATGCACGGCGAGCGGTAAGACTTCGCTTGCCATCGAGCTTGCGCGCCGTCTTGACGGCGAGATAATCTGCTGCGACTCCATGCAGATATACAAGGGCATGGATATAGGCACGGCAAAGCCGACGCCCGAGGAACGCGCCGCTGTGCCGCATCATCTTTTTGATATTTGCTCCCCCGAGCAGACCTATTCCTGCGCGGATTTCGTGAGAGATGCGACGGCAGCAGTTGAGGAAATATCAAGCCGCGGCAAGCTGCCCGTTTTCTGCGGCGGTACGGGGCTTTACCTTGACCGCTTTCTCAGGGGAGGCAACTCGGACGAGGCGCAAAGTGACGAAAATCTTCGCCGCGAGCTTGAGGCCTTCGTACGCGAGCACGGTGTTGACGCGCTCCACGGCAGACTGCGCGAGCTTGATCCCGAGAGTGCTGACGCGATACATAAAAACAACATAAAGCGCGTGATAAGAGCTGTTGAGATATGTATGCTTTCGGGCAGAAAAAAGAGCGAGATAGACCGCGAAAACTCGGCTTTGACCGAAAGGTACGATTACACTGTCATATATCCGTTTTATAACGACCGCGAGATACTTTACGGACGAATAAACCGCCGTGTTGATATGATGATAAAGGACGGACTTGTTGAAGAGACGAGACGGCTTCTCGAAGGCGGAGTTTTTGAAAGATCTCAGACTGCGTCTCAGGCGATAGGGTACAAGGAGATAATCCCTTATATCAGAGGCGAGGCAAGTCTTTCGGATTGCGTGGAGCTGCTCAAGACCGCAACGCGGAAGTACGCCAAAAGACAGATGACCTGGTTCAATTCAAAGTCATACGCGCAAAAGATAGATATAGATGAGGGCGGCACGCTCAAAACATTTGAAGATATTGTAAATATTTCGAAAAAACTCTTTTAATAACGGATAAATTGTGATATAATAAACTATTAAAAGTTTCACTGTTAACGCAACTCATTTGATAGAGGATGTTTAAATGATAAATTTTAAAAAAATGTGCTTGCGGATAAAGCGGTGGCTTTCACGCATAAGGCTGAGGCAGAATGCGGTAAATACCGTCGTGGTATGTGTCGTTATTGCGCTGGCGCTCTATCTTGCGGCACAGATATCGCGTAATATTTCGGGCACTGTGTCAACTCTGCGGGCGCAGCAGATAACCGACGTTCAGGACTTGAATCTGAAGGGATATATTTTCCGTGACGAGAAGGTCGTATATGCAGCCGAGGGACAGGTCGCGGATTATCTTGTGGATAACGGCGAGCGGATAGGCGTCGGAGGACAGATTGCCGCGCTGTATAATTCTCCCACAGGAGCGGACGTGCAGGCATTGCAGAGGGAGCTCAGCGCCCTCACGTCAAGAATAAGAACACTTGAGAGCGGTATTTCGGACGCAAAAAAGCTCTCGCAGTCATCGCAGATATTTGATGAGATAGACGCGTCGTATTACGCGTATCTTACCGCCATCCAAAAGGGAAGCTTTTCGGTAGCGGACAAGGAGGGACAGCTTCTTTTGGACGCGCTGAGCAGCTATATGATAGCTACGGGAAGGACTGAGGAGGCGCAAAGCGTAGTACAGTCTCTCAGGGAAGAGAAGAATGCCTTTATCTCGCAAAAGCTGTCGGGAGGCGCAATACCCCTTTCGGTAGAGCAAAGCTGCTATTTTTATACTCAGTGTGACGGATACGAGAGCATATTTGATTATTCTCGCGTCTCCGACATAACCCCTGCGGACCTTAGTCAGCTTACCGAGGCGCAAAAGAGGGAATATACGGGTGCTGTAGGCAAGCAGGTGTTCAGCCCCGTGTGGTATATATGCTTTCCCATGTCGGACGAGCTTTGCGATATGTTCGTGAATAACGCGACGGGGGACGCGGCTATGACGCAGTACGAGGCAAGCTTTCTGTCGAACAACGGCGAAAAGGTTCTGATTACCTTTGAGAGAGCTGCGTATTCCGACGCTGCGGGAAACTCGGGCTTTGCTATGTTTTCCTGCAAGCAGATGCCGACGGGCTTTGAATTCCTTCGCGCACAGAACGTGCAGATAGAGCTTGATTCCACCACGGGCTACAGAGTGCCTGAGGAGTCGCTCTACAAGGACGGACAAAACAGCTTCGTGTATATTCTCAACGGAAATATGGTTGAGAAGAGAAGAGTTACCGTGATAGGTCGGGGCGACGGCTACTATATCGTCAACACCTACGAGGCGGATTACAGCGAGACGGGCGGTAACAGCGAGCTGCCGTATCTGGCTGTCAACGAGCTGATAATCACGTCGGGCAGAGACCTGTACGACGGCAAGCTTTTGAAATAGAAAGGACGTGAGGGTATGGACTGCTCTTATCTTGAAAAAAATCTTGAGCTTGTAAAAAACAAAATGAAAAATGCGGCGTTGGCGGCAAACAGAGACGGGGGCGAGATACTTCTCATGCCCGCGGTAAAGTACGCAGACGCGGAGCAGATAAATTATCTTCACACGCACCTTGGCATAAACGACGTGGGCGAGAACAGAGTTCAGCAGCTTCTCGAGCGTTGGGATAAGCTGGAGAAGGACGGACTCAATATTCACTTTATTGGCTCGCTTCAGACCAATAAGGTCAAATACATCATAGACAAGGTGTGTCTTATCCACTCTCTTGACTCCGAGCGGCTTGCCGCAGAGATAGACCGTCAGGCAAAAAAGCACGGTATCGTAATGAGAGTGCTCGTTGAGGTCAACTCGGGCAGTGAGGAGAGCAAGGGCGGTATTGAGCCGAGCGAGGTTGAGCGGTTTTGCCTCTCGCTTGACAAATACGAGGGAATAAAGCTTTGCGGCTTTATGACCATGGCACCGAGATGTGAGGATAAGATCCTGTATCATAAATATTTCTCGCAGACGCGAGACCTGTGTACGGATATATGGTACAATAAGCTGAAAAGAAGCGACGCCCCCATACTATCAATGGGAATGTCCGAGAGCTTTGAGCAGGCAATAGCCGAGGGCTCAACGCTCGTAAGAGTCGGAAGCATGCTTTTCCGACAGAATAATACGTAAAAAAACTGATTTATATAAACGGAGGAACAAAAAATGGCAAAATTCTGGATGAACGACAAAAAGAGCAATAACCCCGCAGACGATTTCGGTATTGATATCGACAGCAATTACTACGGTAACATTGACGGCGGAGAGACCGCGTCCTTTGAGACGAGCGACCTTTACGGTGAGCTCGGCGGTGTGGACTCCGACGTTCAGGTGGTAGCTCCCGAGGACGATACTCTTTATAAGGTCCTCTATGCTCCCGAGGATTGCGAGTGCCGCGGTGACGTGGTAGACTCTCTTGTTGCGGGCAGAGTTGTGGTTATAAACGTAGCTGACCTTGCCAAGGAAGAGTTTTTGCGCCTGTTTGATTACGTTATGGGCGCGCTTCAGGCTCTCGGCGGCGAAATGAAGAGATACGGCAAAAAGGTAGTTGCCCTTTTCCCCGCGGGAATTGACCCCGAAACTCCCCTGGAGGAGATCGAGACCGAGACGGGCGAGGACTACGAGGAGAATGAAGAAGCAGAGGACTACGAGGAAGAGACCCTTGAGGACTGATATTTCAGTTTGATATGGAGGTGTTATCTTGCCGGAACCTATTTACGTGTTAGTAGTTTTCGTACTGCGCTTTTTAGACGTTCTTTCATTGGCAATGCTTCTGCGCGCGATACTCGGATGGTTCTTCGTGGACGGAGAGGGAAAGCTTATGAGATTTCTCTATACGCTCACAGAGCCCGTAGTGCTTCCGTTCCGCAAGCTTTTTCATAAGCTCAACTGGTTTCAGGATATGCCGATAGATATGGCGTTCACGTTTTCGTGGCTGTTTCTGTATGCTGTCGAGCTCGTCATTTCCTTGATGTACTGATATGGAATATTATGCAAATAGCGAATTCGGTCTTTTGTCTGCGCGTATATGCGACTATGCGAGAAAATCGCAGGCAGGAGAGCTTTCGGTGTCGGATTTTCTGTCACCGTCGGAGGTAGCGTTAGCAAGGGTGCTGCTCGCCGAGCAGAGAATAGCTCACAGAGGAGTATTTCTTGGCGGCTACGGAGATGCGGAAAGGCAAAAGCTGTTTTTGCTTCCGTCCTATACGGACGATCTCGACGGAAATGCCAAGGAAAAGCTTGATACGTATTTTTCGGACGAGAGGGACAGTGAAATATGCGCCGTGAAAATATCGGGCAGCGGATACAGAGAGCTGTCGCACAGAGATTATCTCGGCTCGATCTTGGCGCTTGGCATTGAGCGTGACGCGCTTGGAGATATCGTATTGGTTGACGAATACAGCGCGTGCGTATTTTGCCCGTCTAAAATAAAAGAATTTTTGGAGCTGTCTCTGGAGCGCGTCGCAAGTGACGCCGTGAGGGTGACGGACTTTACCGTGACGGAGGAATTCTCTGCAAACAGAGAATACAAGCGTATTCTCTCAACCGTCGCGTCAAACAGACTTGACTGTGTCGTGAGTGCACTTACGGGACTGTCACGCGAGAAATCGCAGGAGCTGATACGGCACGAGCTTTGTCAGCTCAACTATATAACGGAGTGCAGATGTGACCGCACGCTTGACGCTCCGTGCACCTTGTCCTTGCGCGGATACGGAAAATTCATTCTGCGCGAGCTTGAAGGATTGACAAAAAAAGGCAGGCTGAAAATGTCTGCCGACAAATATATTTGATTTTAACCTGCACATAGGGAAATCATCGGAGGTTATACACATTATGGCAAAGGACTACACAAGTTCGCTGAACTTACCTAAAACAGAATTTTCAATGAAGGCAAATCTTCCCACGCGTGAGCCCGAAACTATCGCGTATTGGAATGAAATTGACCTTTATAACAGCATGGTAGAGGCAAGAGAGGGAGCAGAACCCTTCACCTTCCACGACGGCCCTCCCTTCTCAAACGGAAATATCCACATGGGACATGCGCTCAACAAGATACTTAAGGACTTTATCAACAAGCACAAGGCTATGACGGGGTACAAGATCTCCTTTATCCCCGGCTGGGACAACCACGGTATGCCTATTGAGTCTGCGATAATCAAGAAGAACAAGCTTGACCGCAAGAGAATGTCCATATCCGAGTTCCGTTCTGCCTGCGAGAAATTCGCGCAGGGCTTTATCGACACGCAGAGAGAGCAGTTCAAGCGTCTCGGTCTCGTTGCGGATTGGGAGAACCCCTACTGTACCATGAGCCCCGACTTTGAGGCGGCTGAGGTCGAGGTCTTCGGCGAGATGTATAAGAGAGGCTATATCTACAAGGGACTTAAGCCCGTTTATTGGTGTCCCAAGGACGAGACGGCTCTTGCCGAGGCTGAGATTGAATACGCAACGGACAAGTGTACGTCCATTTACGTAAAGTTCAGAGTGACTGACGAAAAGGGACTTCTCACGGGAATTTGCGACAAGTCCAATACGTATTTCATCATCTGGACGACGACTACGTGGACGCTCCCCGGCAACCTTGCAATAGCTCTCAACCCCGTTGAGAATTACGTTGTTGCAAAGGCAGAGAGCGGAGAGTGCTACGTTGTGGCAGAGGCTCTTTGCGAAAAGACCATGAAGGCAGGCGGTGTTGCATCCTACGAGATCCTCGCAACCTTCAAGGGCGCAGAGCTTGAGTTTGCAAAGACACAGCACCCCTTCCTTGACAGAGAGAGCGTTGTTGTAAACGCCGACTACGTTACTATGGACAGCGGTACGGGCTGCGTTCACACGGCTCCCGGCTTTGGTGCTGACGACTATCAGACCTGCCGCAGATATAATATCGATATAATAGTTCCCGTTGACGACCGCGGTTATCAGACCGAGGAGGCAGGCAAGTTTGCGGGTATATACTACGCGGCTTCCAACGAGGCAATTCTTGCCGACATGAAGGAGAGCGGAGCACTCTTCGCTTCCGAGGAGATAGAGCACGAATATCCTCACTGCTGGAGATGTAAGTCTCCCATAATCTTCCGTGCAACGCCCCAGTGGTTCTGCTCGGTAGACGCGTTCAAGGACGAGGCTGTTGAGTCCTGCAAGGGACTTACCTGGCTTCCCGCATGGGGCGAGGACAGAATGATACAGATGATCCGCGAGAGAGCGGACTGGTGTATCTCCCGTCAGCGTCATTGGGGTCTTCCCATTCCCGTATTCTACTGCGAGGACTGCAAGGCTCCCGTATGTAACGACGAGACCATCGCAGTTGTCTCCAAGCTCTTTGGCGAGCGCGGCTCTAACGCGTGGTTTGATCTTGAAGCGTCCGACATTCTTCCCAAAGACTTTACGTGTCCCTGCTGCGGAAAGGGAAAGAGCTTTACAAAGGAGACCAACACCCTTGACGGTTGGTTTGACTCGGGCTCGTCTCATTACGCGGTTCTCAGAAAGCACGCCGACAGAAATTGGCCCTCCGACATTTACCTTGAGGGCGGCGACCAGTACAGAGGCTGGTTCCAGGCGTCTCTCCTTACGGCAGTCGGTGCATCGGGCGAGATAGGTGCGCCCTTCAAGGCAGTTCTTACTCACGGTTGGGTTGTTGACGGCGAGGGCAAGGCTATGCATAAGTCCCTCGGCAACTCCATAAGCCCCGACGATATAGTTAAAAAGTACGGCGCGGAGCTTGTCAGACTTTGGGCGGCGTCCTCGGATTATCACGTAGACGTTCGCTGCTCGGATAACATCTTCAAGCAGCTCTCCGAGTCTTACAGAAAGATAAGAAACACCGCGCGTATCATGATGGCTAACCTCGGCGACTTCAATCCCGATACGGATGCCGTAGCATACAATGATATGCTTGAGATAGACCAGTGGATAGTTGCAGAGACCAACAAGCTCGTAAAGACTTGTCTTGACGCGTACGACGAGTATGAGTTCCATATCGTTTACCACGCAATCAACAAGTTCTGTACTATTGATTTGTCCAAGCTCTACATTGATATAACCAAGGACCGTCTCTACGTAGAGAAGGCTGATTCCGCGGCGAGAAGAAGCGGACAGAGTGCGCTTTACCACGTGCTCAGCGTCATCACGAGACTTCTTGCTCCCGTTATCTCCTTCACGGCAGAGGAAATATGGAAATATATGCCTCACGCACAGAGCGATAACACAAAGAGCGTGTTCCTCAATGATATGCCCGCATACGACGAGAGCTTTGCAAATGAGACTGCGGCTCTTTGCGACAAGTGGGATAAGCTCTTTGAGTACAGAGACGACGTTATGAAGGCGCTTGAGATTGCAAGAGCCAACAAGATGATAGGTAAGTCGCTTGACGCTAAGGTTACGGTCTACGTAAACAATGACGAGGCGTATGATATTCTCAACGCGTTTGCAGACAAGCTTGCAGAGACCTATATCACGTCTGCGGCAAGCGTAGTGAAGGGAGAGGCTCCCGAGGGCGCGTTTACCGAGACGCAGACGGGTATTGCCGTTGTCGTTGAGAACGCAGACGGCTGCAAGTGCGGACGCTGCTGGTCTTACTCCACAAAGGGAGTAACGGACGATGAGGGTGGCTTCCTTTGCGAGCGCTGCAAGGCTATTTTGGAATTATAATTTTTGGATAGATTATGGGGGAAGGACCTTTAAAAAAGTTTCTTCCCCCTTAATACCATTGACTGAAAGCCTTCCCTCACAAGGGAAGGTGTCACAACCAAAGGTTGTGACGGATGAGTAGTCACTTTTCTGATTACAAACCTTTTTGAAAAAGGAGAAACAAATGTATATTTGGATAATTCTTATGCTCCTCGGAGTATTTCTTGACCAGATAAGTAAATATCTTATCGTGCTCTATATGGAGCTTTATCAGTCGGTTGAGGTAATCCCGGGAGTGTTCAACTTTACCTATATTCAGAACGAGGGCGCGGCGTTTGGCTCTATGTCAAATTCTCCGTGGGTATTTATGGTGCTGTCGACAGTTATGATAGTGGGAATACTCGTGTATATGTTCTGGAAAAAGCCCCAAAGCCGACTTCTCCTGTCCGCGCTGACCATGATAGTCGCAGGCGGCATAGGTAACATGATAGACCGCATACGCCTCGGATACGTTATAGATTTTCTTGATTTCTGCGCGTTCCCGAAGCTTTGGAAGTGGACCTTCAACGTGGCGGACTCCTTCGTCGTTATCGGCGCGGGAATGATAATTCTCTGGATGATACTTGACATGGTGCGTGAGTACAAGGCAGAGAAGGCAAAAAAGCTTGCACAGGGACAGGACGAGCAGACAGCGGAGAAGACTGTTCCTGACGAGGCAGCATCCGAGGTAACGGAGCCCGTGCAGGATAATACGGAAGAAGTCAACGCAGAAGACGGCAACTCGCAAGAGGATAATGCAAATGAATGATATTTTTGCCGAGGATATTCTCGGTGCAGAGGAGGGTCGCGTATCCTGCTTTGAGGCTGACGGGTGTGACCGTGCGGACAAAATAATCGCTCTGCACGAGGATATTTCCCGAAGCCTTGCGGTAAAGCTCATTGAGAGCGGAGACGTGACCGTCAACGGAAAGCCTTGCGACAAAAAGGACAAGCTGAAGGTCGGTGACAGAGTGGAGATAAGCTATCCCGCGCCCGTGCCCGATAAAGCCGAGCCGGAGGACATTCCACTTGACATAGTCTACGAGGACGGGGACATCATAGTTATAAACAAGCCCGAGGGCATGATAGTCCACCCCGCGACGAATATTTATACGGGAACGCTCGTAAACGCCCTGCTTTATCACTGCAGGGACAGTCTTTCCGGCATTGGCGGCGTTGCCCGCCCGGGAATAGTTCACCGCATTGACAAGGATACGTCGGGGCTTTTGGTGGTCGCGAAAAATGACGAGGCGCACATCTCACTCTCCGAGCAGATGAAGGTACACGGCGTCAGCCGAGTGTATCACGCGCTTATTATCGGCAATATAAAAGAGGATAGCGGCACGATAAACAAGCCCATCGGCAGACATCCCGTTGACCGAAAGAAAATGGCTATCATTACAAACCCCGATATGAAATCGCGCGAGGCGATAACGCATTTTACCGTAAAAGAGCGATACTGTATCGGCGGGCAGAGATTTACCTACGTTGAGTGTGTGCTTGAAACGGGACGTACGCATCAGATAAGAGTACATATGTCAAGTATTGGTCATCCGCTTGTTGGAGACACCGTTTACGGCGGCGGAAATACAAAATTCGAGGCGCAGAACAAGGACCTCATAAGCGGTCAATGTCTCCACGCAAAGGTTTTGGAGCTGACACACCCGAAAACGGGTGAGCGACAGAAATTTGAATGTGAAATGCCCGAAAATATGCAAAAGCTCATAGAAAAAATGAGAGCGATGAGTATATGACAAACAAGAAATTTGAGAATATCATAATAGTATCCGATATGGACGGCACGTTCTTTGGGACGGGTGCCGGGGTGGTGCAGAAAAATATTGATGCAATCAACTATTTCAAGCAAAACGGCGGCAAATTTACCTTTTCCACGGGACGCGTGCATTACAATATCACGCACTCGGGGGACGGAGTGGCAGACCTTTGCAACTGCCCCGCAATATGTGCCAACGGCTCGTGCATATATGACTTTGAGACGGGCAATACGCTCAAAGAGACCTGCATGGACACGGACGCGGTGGTCGAGGTCATACGCTTTGTAAACAGCATAAGCCCGACTACGGGCGCGCGCTGCTCAACGCCGTACGGCTTTATCACACACGCTCTTTTCGGTCTGATACAAAAAGACGTTGCTCATTTCAAGGGCGGAAGGGTAGCACTCAAGCCGCTTGATAAGTGGGACGGCGAGAAAATATACAAGCTCGTCTTTCGTGACGAGGCAGAGCCTCTGCTGAGGCTTCGCCAAACCGTCGCGGAGAAGTTCGGAGAGCTGTTTACCTACGCCTCATCCTCACCGCGATTTTTTGAGATAAACGCAAACGGCTGCTCAAAGGCAGACGGCATAGGATTTTTGCGTACTCTTTATCCAGAGGCGAAAATATACGCCGTGGGAGACTACGAAAACGATATTGAGATGCTCAATGCATCTGACGTCTCGGTATGTCCCGCAAATGCGATGGAATACGTCAAAAAGAGCGCGGATATGACGCTCTGTGACTGTAACTGCGGCGTTATTGCGGACCTTGTGGAGATAATTGAGCGGAGTATTTGAGTATTTTATCAAATTATGCTTGACAAGGCTGAGGCTTTGTGATAAAATAATAGAGTAAAAGTATAAAACTCAAATTGATTTATATTTACGGAGGATAATGTCATGAACAGAATTAAGACAGTTGAAACAAAGGATATCGTAAAGACTGTAAACAACGGTGGTTGCGGCGAGTGCCAGACCTCCTGCCAGTCCGCTTGCAAGACATCTTGCGGCGTTGCTAACCAGCAGTGCGAGAATAAGTAATTTGTTGAAGATATTGCCATGCGGCAAGATTTTCAGAAATGAAAACGCTGCCTAACAAGTAGGCAGCGTTTTCATTTGCTGACCTTCGAAAAAAGCACGTAACTGCGTTGTAGGTGCTGTGTTCTGAGCTTTTTTCTCGGTCGGATATATATGGGTTATTTTTGATAAAAAATATTTCGGAGTAAAAAATGGTACATCAGTATAAACTTAACGGATATAACATAGTGCTTGACACCTGCTCGGGCTCGGTGCATACGGTCGACGAGGTCGCGTACGATATAATTTCCATGTATAAAAGCTCAAGCCGCGAGGAAATAATCTCCTCAATGCTTGAAAAATACGGACATATGCCCGACGTCACGGCAGAGGAAATAGACCTTTGTATTGACGACATCGCCTCGCTTGAAGAAGCGGGCAAGCTTTTCTCGGAGGACAAGTTTGAGAAGCTCGCATATACCTATAAAAACAATTCCAAGGTCATAAAGGCACTGTGTCTTCACGTGGCGCACACCTGCAACCTCAACTGCTCGTATTGCTTTGCTTCGCAAGGAAAATATCAGGGAGACAGGGCGCTCATGTCCTTTGAGGTGGGTAAGCAGGCGTTTGATTTTCTTATTGCAAACTCGGGTACGAGACGAAACCTTGAGGTAGACTTTTTCGGCGGTGAGCCCGCGCTCAATTTTGAGGTAGTAAAGCAGCTCGTTGAGTACGCGAGAAGTATTGAAAAGCAGTATAATAAGAATTTCCGCTTTACATATACCACAAACGGAGTAGTGCTGACGGACGAGATGATGGAATATCTCAACCGCGAGATGAGTAACGTGGTTTTATCGCTTGACGGTCGCCGTGAGGTCAACGATCACTTCCGCCGCGACTATTCGGGTAAGGGAAGCTACGATACCATAGTGCCGAATTTCCAGAAGCTCGTAAAGCTTCGCGAGGGCAAGAATTATTACGTGCGCGGCACGTTTACGCACAATAACGTGGATTTCACAAACGACCTCTTCCACATGGCAGACCTCGGATTTACCGAGCTTAGTATGGAGCCCGTCGTTTGTCCTCCCACCGATCCCTATGCATTGACCGACGAGGATCTGCCGAAGCTTTTTGAGCAGTACGAAATACTTGCTGTGGAAATGATAAAGAGACGCCGCGAGGGCAGACCCTTTACGTTCTATCACTATATGCTCGACCTCAAAAACGGTCCCTGCATCTACAAGAGGATCGCGGGCTGTGGCTCGGGTACGGAATACATGGCAGTCACTCCCTGGGGCGATCTTTACCCTTGCCATCAGTTCGTGGGCGACAAGAAATATCTGCTCGGTAACATCTGGGACGGCGTGAAAAACACCGAAATTCAGGACGAGTTCCGTCATTGTAACGCGTATTCCCGCGAGGACTGTCGCGACTGTTGGGCAAAGCTTTATTGCTCGGGCGGCTGCGCGGCTAACTCTTATCATGCGACGGGCAGTATTGAGGGCGTTTACAAATACGGCTGTGAGCTTTTCAAAAAGAGAATTGAGTGCGCCGTTATGATGCAGATAGCCGAGGCGGAAGATAATGAAAACGCCGATAGTTGATTTCGTCCGCGAATACGCGAAAAAAAATAGTGTTCGACTTCACATGCCGGGGCATAAGGGGATTTCCCGCCTCGGCTTTGAAGTATTTGATATAACCGAAATTGAGGACGCAGATGTGCTCTACTCACCCGACGGCATTATTCTTGAGAGTGAGAACAATGCAAGCCGTCTTTTCGGCACGGCGCACAGCTATTATTCAACCGAGGGAAGCACGCTTTGTATCAAGGCTATGCTTGCAATAGCCACGGCTGACAGAGGCGGGGACAGACCGCTTGTTCTTGCTACGCGCAATTCGCACAAGGCGTTTATCTATGCGGCTGCACTGCTTGATCTTGAGATTGAATGGCTGTATCCGAGCGAGCCTTCGCATCTTTGCACGTGCAATATCACGCCAAACGAGCTTGAAATAGCACTCGAGAAGTCCGAAAAGAAGCCCGACGCGGTGTACGTGACGTCTCCTGACTATCTGGGAAATATCCTTGATATAAAAGGACTTGCGCAGGTTTGCCATGCGCACGGTATTCCGCTTCTTGTGGATAACGCACACGGCGCATACCTTCAATTTTTGGATAAGTCCATGCACCCGATAGCTTTGGGGGCGGATATGTGCTGTGATTCGGCGCACAAAACACTCCCCGTATTGACGGGCGGTGCGTATCTGCATATCTCGAAGCGGGCAAACGTTGACTACTGCCAGATTGCACGGGAAAAGCTTTCGCTGTTTGCTTCAACGAGCCCGTCTTATCTCATTTTGCAGTCGCTGGACTTGTGTAATTCATATATTTGCGACGGATACGGAGAAAAATTGTCCGCGCTTTGCGAGAGACTGTCAAGTCTTAAGGAAAGACTTTCCTCCAAAGGCTTTTGTATTTGCGGCTCAGAACCGCTGAAAATCGTTGTAGACGCGTCAAAGTCAGGGCTTTCGGGCAAGTCCCTATCCAAATATCTGAGCACGCGTGGAATAGAAATTGAGTTTTCTGACCGCGACTTTGCGGTGATGATGTTCACCCCCGAAAACAGCGAGGATGATATTTCGCGCGTTGAGGATGCGCTTCTTTGCTTTGATATTTCGGGAGAGAGTAATTCGACTTTGGGTGATACCAAGCTCTGCACTCTGCACTCTGCACTCTGCACTCCCGAGGTGGCTATGTCCATCCGGGACGCGATATTCTCGCGCTCGGAATTGATACCCACAGAGGACGCAGAGGGAAGGATTTGTGCCGCTCCGTGCGTCTCGTGTCCGCCTGCAATTCCTGTAGTTGTAAGCGGCGAGATAATAGGGCGAGAGCAGGTAAAGCTATTAAAATACTATGAAATAGAAAAAATCTTGGTTGTAAAATAAAAAAGTAATTTGTAAATTGTCTGATTTTTTTGTAAATATTTACATAAGTAATTGACATAGAAACATAAAGAATATATAATTAAAGTGTAAATTTTAATGAAGTGAGGGAATATCGATGAGTATATATGATATTACATACTGGTTAGGAAACAGAGAAATAAGACTGTATCACAAATTTGTTGGCTTTA
>JAFTKY010000045.1 GCA_017453005.1 Clostridia bacterium
GGAAGCAGCGGAAATGATCTGATCCTCTGCTGTGAGGCTTGCGTGGTTAGTACCGTAAACGATGGTCTTGAGGTCGTTTCCTGCGGGAGCGGAAATAACAACCTTCTTTGCGCCTGCGTTGATGTGAGCCATGGACTTCTCCTTGGAGCAGTAGAAGCCTGTGCACTCGAGAACTACGTCAACACCGAGCTCGCCCCAAGGGCAGTTTACAGCGTCCTTTTCAGCATAGATCTTAAGAACCTTGCCGTCAACTGTGATTGTGTTAGCTTCGTCATCAGACTCAACAACGTGACCGTCGTAGCGACCCTGAGCGGTGTCGTACTTGAGAAGGTGAGCGAGCATGGAAGGCTTTGTAAGGTCGTTGATTGCAACGATCTCATAACCCTCTGCGCCGAACATCTGTCTGAATGCAAGACGTCCGATACGACCGAAGCCGTTAATAGCAACTTTTACTGACATTTTAGTGTCCTCCGTTTTATGAATTTTATTTTTTAAAACATACCTTTGGAACGGGTGCATATATGTAGCCCTATTGTTCCAATTATATATTTTATAACATTTTCGGGAAATATACAAGTGTTTTTTGAAATTTTTTTCAAAAATCGTGACTTTGCCACTAATTTTTCAAAAGGGGAGGGCTTTTGTGTGCATTTTGACGATACGTAAAATTTATATTCTTCAAATATTTTTATATCGCTTGACAAAATACGCCTTTTGATTTATAATAATTCTGTATTTACTTTTTTATGTGTAATATTACTTTCGAGATATATGGAGGTCACAATGGCAAATCAGAAAATGGTAGAGCAGATCACGTCAATGGACACGGATTTTGCTCAGTGGTACACAGACGTAGTAAAAAAGGCAGAGCTCGTTGATTATTCGGGCGTTAAGGGATGCATGATAATCCGTCCCTACGGCTACGCTATCTGGGAAAATATACAAAAGGAGCTTGACGCTCGCTTCAAGAAAACGGGACATGAGAACGTATACATGCCTATGTTCATTCCCGAGAGCCTTCTCCAGAAGGAAAAGGATCACGTTGCGGGCTTTGCACCCGAGTGTGCTATCGTCACAATAGGCGGACAGAACAAGCTCTCCGAGAGACTTATCGTTCGTCCTACGTCCGAGACGCTTTTCTGCGAGCATTTCAAGAATATTATTCAGTCCTACCGCGACCTGCCCAAGCTCTATAATCAGTGGGTAAACGTGGTTCGCTGGGAGAAGACGACGCGTCCCTTCCTCCGCACGAGCGAGTTCTTGTGGCAGGAGGGACATACCATGCACGAGACCGAGGCAGAGGCAAGAGAGGAAACTCAGAAGATGCTCAAGGTCTACGAGGAATTTTACCTCAACGTGCTTGCAATTCCAGCAATAACGGGACAGAAGACCGACAAGGAGAAGTTTGCGGGCGCGGAGGAGACCTACACCATCGAGCCCATGATGCACAACGGCGTAGCACTCCAGGGCGGCACGTCTCACTATTTCGGAGACGGCTTCGCAAGGGCGTTCGATATCACCTTTACGGGCAGAGATAACAAGGTAAACTATCCTCATCAGACCTCGTGGGGCGTTTCCACGAGAATGATAGGTGCTATAATCATGGCGCACGGCGACGACAACGGACTTATCCTTCCCCCGAAGGTAGCTCCCATTCAGGTCGTAATTATTCCCGTCGCTCAGCACAAGGAAGGCGTGCTTGAGAAGGCAGCCGAGGTCAAGGCAAGACTTGAAGCGGCAGGCTACAGAGTTAAGCTTGACGACGGCGATCAGTCCGCGGGCTGGAAGTACAGCCAGTACGAGATGAAGGGCGTGCCCGTTCGTCTCGAAATAGGTCCTCGCGATATCGAGTCCAACAACTGCGTGCTCGTATCCCGTGTATCTCGTGAAAAGAATTTCGTTTCTCTTGATAACCTTGAGGGCGAGGTCGAAAAAATGCTTACGTTCGTTCACGACGAGCTTGTAAACCGCGCAAGAGTAAACCTTGCAAATAAGACCTTTGAGGCTACGACACACGAAGAATTCCTTGACATTGCGGCAAACAAGCCCGGATTTATCAAGGCGATGTGGTGCGGCGATTCGGCTTGTGAGGATCAGCTCAAGGACGAGACGGGCGGCGTTAAGTCCAGATGTATTCCTTTCGTAGAGGATCACCTTTCCGACACCTGTGTCTGCTGCGGAAGACCTGCAAAGCACATGGTAGTCTGGGGTAGACAGTATTGACAGACCGTCGAAAAATTGTGGGATGCGGTGTTGCTCCTCAAACGCGCCTTGACGTAGGAAACTACGCCTGCGTCTTGCGTTTTCCGGTGCGCCTTGCCTCCCGCAATTTTTCTTGGTCTGGGTGTAATCAAAAATTCACCCCAACTCTCAAAAACTTTCTCGCATTTTTCTCGGTCTGTGTGTAATCAGACAGGGCAAAACCTTTAATAACTTTAAAAATCAAAGAACGGAAGGAGATAGCAGATATGAAAAAATATATTAAAAGCTGCGTGAAAAGTCTCGACCCCGTTCTTTTTGCTTGCACGGTGCTTTTGTCAATAATCGGAATAATTACGATTCTCGGTCAGGTAGACTCGCTCCAGAGCGGAAAGAGAACGCTTTTTATGCAGGTAGCCATGACCGTGGCGGGAATTATTCTGACCATGGTTATCGCAAATATCGACTATCATCAGATAGTTGACAAGCTGTGGATAATCATGATAGTGATCTCGGTGGGACTTTTATTTATAACGCTCGTCTTTGGTAACACGGGTGCCGACCGAGAGACTACCAACCGCTCGTGGCTGACGATCCCGGGCGTCGGCATCGCGATACAGCCCTCGGAGTTTGTCAAGATCGCCATGGTATGCGCGTTTGCAAAGCATATATCCATCCTGAAGAAAAAGGGAAGCATCAATCACCCAAAGCAGCTTTGGCAGTTGATTGTGCACGCGTTGCTTATAGTAGGGCTGATACTGTTCTCGGGCGACCTTGGGGTTGCGCTCGTCTACATAGCGTTTATACTTATAATGCTGTTCTGCGCGGGGCTTTCGGGCTGGTACTATCTCGGCGCGCTCGTTGCCGTGGTGCTTGCCTCGCCGCTTGCCGTGAAATTTCTGAATGAGTACCAGCTTCAAAGACTTCTCGTAGGCTTCAATCCCGAGAGCGATCCCTTGCACTACGGTATGCAGCCGCTGACCTCAAAGCAATGTATTGAAAACGGCGGTCTGTTTGGAAAAGGGCTTTTCAGCGGCGGCAGATACGAGACCTTACCCGCCTCACACACCGACTTTATCTTTGCGACGGTGTGCGAAAAAATGGGCACGGTCATGGGGCTGCTTGTAATGATACTTCTGCTTATAATGGTGCTTCGCATATTCTATCTTGCGCGCTCCTGCGGTAACGACTACGGCTCTCTTATTTGCATAGGCGTCGGCGCTATCGTGCTCGTGCAGACGATTGAAAATATAGGCATGTGCCTTGCGATGCTGCCCGTTATCGGAATCACGCTTCCGTTTGTGTCCTACGGCGGCTCGTCCGTGCTTGCGATATACGTGCTTATGGCACTCGTGCACAGCGTAAGGTCTCACCGACCGAAATTTGCGAGTGTGAAGCGAGTATAAAAATTTGTAAATATAGCTTGACTGCGTGAACGCAGCCGTCATAAATATCCTCCCGTAAAAATATAATTCAGTAATGAAGGTCTTACGGGAGGATATTTTTATGTTTATTTATTCGCTAAAAGCGAGAACGCTGAAGCTTTTCGGAGTTATTTGTCTGTCTCTTGCTCTTATCATAACGCTCGTCGCATTTATTCCTACTCTTGCGGATGACTCTATTGCCGCGAGCACGTCGGGTGAGAGCGTTGATTACAGCTACGACAAGGTCAAGAACGCGTCTGACGTGGTGAATTTTCTGTCGCAGTTTGGCTGGACGGTAAACGGCTCGGTCATTGAGTCTGAGGAGGTCACGATACCTGCGGAGTTTGACAAGGTGTTTGCGGGCTACAACGAGATACAGAAGGAGCAGGGACTTGACCTCTCAAAGTACAAGAAAAAGAAGGTCATGCGCTATACGCTTGAGGTCACGAATTACGAGGGCTACGAGGGCAGAGTGTTTGCAAACGTGCTTGTCTACAGAAACAAGGTCATAGGCGGCGATATCTGCTCCGCCGACGTGTCGGGCTTTGTGCATGGATTTGAGAAATAGTGCAGAGAGCAGAGTGCAGAGAGCAGAGTGTAGAATAGAAAGTCATCTCGAGCTTGTCGAGAGATCCCCGAGCTTTTGACCGCAATATTTCGTAGCTCCATCCACTGCGGTCGGGATGACAGTTGTATAATCATTCACCTGTTATTTTTGGATGGATACGTAGCCGTCTATTGACACCGTTACCAAAATATGCTATAATAACAACAGAATAAGGTATAAGTCAGTCCGACAACCACGTTGCTGAGGTCATTGACTTGACAAAACGCATAGGTCGGCGAGGGCTGTACCTATGCGTTTTTGATTTTTTCATAATTTTTCAATTTCCGCGTGACCAATTTGATTTTTTTGTGAGTTATACGGTAGAGGGATAGCAATGTTGCCCTTACAACAAAAAAGAGGAGGCTTGATTATGAAAAAACATATTTTGCTCGTGCTGTGTTGCATGTTGTTGACTATATTCGTATTCGTAGGATGTGAATCAACAACCGATAGCTCGCAATTCGTAGGATGTGAATCAACAACCGATAGCTCGCAATTCGTAGGATGCGAATCAACAACCGATAGCTCGCAATTCGTAGGATGCGAATCAACAACCGATAGCTCGCAAGATATGCA
>JAFTKY010000046.1 GCA_017453005.1 Clostridia bacterium
GCCGTTGCCACTATCTCAAAATTGTTGAGAAGCGACGCGTTTGCTGCCGTCGTATACGACAGACCAAGCAAAAGAAATATCGGCGCGGCAATATCAAGCACTATCATAGCCACGGTATACGGCAGGTCAGCGCGTGTTATTTTCTTTTCTGCGTCGTTGGTTTTCCTCACCCGTCTTACAAGGGCAATAACACCCATTCCAAGACCCGCGCCGATATACAGCAGTCCCGCCATAAGCGTTGGCGACATATAGTCCAGCAACAGCTTTGAAAACGGCGAATTCACGGCGTACAGTGCCGCCGCCAGAATTGCCAGCAATATGCCGATGTTTTTAGTTTTTTTCATAATTTTTCAACTCTTTCGTATCACCGACAGCATAGTTCCGCGAAGTCCGTGTGAATATCTGTGAGAGAAAAACATCTCGGGCTCACAGCAGGTGCATCTGTCGACAATCTCTATGTTTTCGGGAATAACGCCCGAATTTATCAAAAGATATTTATTGAGCGCCACGAGGTCGCAAAAATATTTGCCCGCCGTCCGCGCGCATCTTATAAATTGCATAGCAACGTCATTGCCGAGCGCGTTTGTAAACTCACAAAGAAAGTCCTCGCCGACCTCAAAGCAGCATTTATGTATGCAAGGACCGATGGCAGCGCGGATATTTTTTGCGTCCGCGCCGTATTCCTCGCAAAGCATTCTTACGCACTTGGGAACAATCCCCTTCACGCTTCCCCGCCAGCCTGCGTGCACCGCGCCGACGGCTATGATTTTATCCCCGTCAAACGCCTCAAAAAGAATGGGAACGCAGTCCGCGCTTTTGACACCGAGAGTGACGTCGGGAGAATCGGTTATATATCCGTCTCCCTCTCGGAGGCTGTCGAGAATATAGTATCCCTGCCCCGCATCACGCCCGTCCACCTTGTAGATAACGTCGGAATGTATCTGCGGCAGAGAAATGACCGAGCGGGGGTCAAAATTTGCCTCTGCGCCGAATATCTCAAGGTTTCTTATAACCGTGGCGTCATCATCTCCGCGCCCGTAGGCGAGGTTAAAATCCGCCGTATGTACAAGTGTGCTCACGCCTCCCAAACGTGTCGAAAAGGCGTGAGCAGATTTTATGTTACAAGCCGTGAGAAACATTACTTTTCCTCAAACTTCGCTTCACAGTAAGCGCATCGGTAAACTCTGTTTTTTTCATTGGTCAGATTGAATATCTGCGAGAGCTCCTGCTCTGTGGAGGTGATACATCTGGGATTTTTACAGAAAATTACGTTTACGAGCTTGTTCGGGAGCGAGATATTCTTTTTCTCAACTATCTCCCCGCCCTTGATAATATTGACGGTAACGCCGGGATCAACGTAGCCGAGAATATCCGTATTGACGCTTATGTCCGCGTCTATTTTGATGATGTCTTTTCTGCCCATTTTACGGCTTGCCACATTTTTGATTATCGCTATCGTGCAGTCCTGCAGCTCAAGTCCAAGAAGATTGTAAAGCTGAAGTCCCTTGCCTGCGGTAATATGGTCTATTACGATACCGTTATTTATTGAATCTACGTGCATATATTAAACCTCGATTTCTAAAAGCTTCATGATAAGAGCCATTCTCATGTATTTTCCGTTGAGCACCTGCTTGAAGTAGCACGCGCGCGGGTCGTCGTCTATCGCGACGGATATCTCATTCACTCTGGGGAGCGGGTGCATGATACAGAGATCATCCTTTGCGCCCTTGAGCTTCTCGGGTGTGAGAATGTAGCTGTCCTTGAGACGGAGATAGTCCTCCTCGTTGAAGAATCTCTCGCGCTGAACTCTCGTCATGTAGAGAATGTCAAGCTCGGGCATGACCGCTTCAAGATCCGTGGTCTGTGAATACTCCAATCCGTGCGCCTGAATAACGTCCTTTTTGACGTAGCTGGGGAGCTTGAGCTCAACGGGAGATATAAGCACGAATTTTATACCCGTGTAGCGAGACAGCGCCTCTATAAGCGAATGTACCGTGCGTCCGAATTTAAGGTCGCCGCAAAGTCCTACCGTGAGATTGTCAAGCCTTCCCTTTTCACGCGAAATGGTACAGAGGTCGGCAAGCGTCTGGGTTGGGTGATTGTGTCCGCCGTCCCCCGCGTTTATGACGGGAATGGACGCGTTCATAGCGGCAACGAGAGGTGCGCCCTCCTTAGGATGACGCATAGCGATTATGTCTGCATAGCAGGATACGGTCTTTGCCGTGTCAGCAACGCTCTCGCCCTTTGCCGCGGAGCTTGACGCGGCGTTGGACATGCTCAGCACCTGTCCGCCAAGCTCGTACATAGCCGCCTCGAAGGAAAGACGCGTACGGGTCGACGGCTCAAAAAACAGCGTCGCAAGCTTTTTGCCGTGGCAGATCTCGGAATACTTTTTAGGATCTGCGATAATATCCTCTGCCGTGCGGATAAGCTCCTCTATTTCAGTTGTCGAAAGGTCTCTTATATCTATAAGACTTCTGCTCATTTTTCTGTCCTTTCCTTTCGGGATTTACCGTGTTTTGATATGCGCTTTTGCAGTGCAAAAGCGCGGCGTTAAGCTCGCCTTACGAGCTTAACGCGAAGCACCATTGATAGAGAGATAATTCTTTATTCTCTCAACGTTCTCGCGGTTAGCCTCGTCCTCTTCAAGATATTCGATAATATCGTATACGTCAACTATGGAATATACGGGGAAGCCGAACTGCTCCTCGATCTCCTGCATAGCACCCTTTTCTGTCTGGCCCTTTTCCTTGCGGTCAACCATGATAAAGGTTGCGGCAACCTTCGTGCCCTCGAGGTGAGAAAGTATTTCCATGCTCTCACGGATAGCAGTGCCTGCGGTGATAACGTCCTCAATAATGACGATCTCCTCGCCTACCTGAGGAACGTATCCTACGAATACGCCGCCCTCGCCGTGGTCCTTTACTTCCTTACGGTTAAAGAAGAAGGGTACGTTGAGGTTATTCTTTGAAAGTGCGACTGCTGCGGAAACAGCCAAGGATATTCCCTTGTATGCAGGGCCGTAAAGAACTGCCTTCTTTGCGCCGAGCTTTTCAAAATACGCCTTTGCGTAGAACTCTCCGAGCTTTGCGATATCGTCGCCCGTCTTTATCATTCCGGCATTTATAAAGTAGGGTATCTTTCTGCCCGACTTTGCGGTGAAATCACCAAACTTCAAAACTCCCGCGCTCTCCAAAAACTGTATAAATTCTCTCTTGTAGCTTCCCATTATTGTTTTACTCCTTATAGTTTTATTTAACTTAACAGTGCAGAGTGCACTTTCTTGAATTCTGCAATCAATCGCAGAATTCAGAAACGCATCGTCTGTACGCCGCAACGGGGTCGGCGGCTGCCGTGATAGGCCTGCCGACAACGATGTAATCCGAGCCAATCTCCTTTGCCTGAGCAGGTGTCATAACTCTCTTCTGGTCACCAACGTCACCGTCTGCAAAGCGAACGCCGGGGGTTACGGTGCAAAAATCCTTGCCGCAGGTATCGTGTACCTTGTCTGCCTCAAGGGGCGAGCAAACAACGCCGTCAAGACCTGCTATTTTTGCGTTGTGAGCGTAGTGCATAACAACCTCGTCAATCGGTCTGCCGATAAGGAGGTCGTTTGTCATTCTCTCCTGGTCGGTGGAGGTCAGCTGCGTTACCGCGATGAGCATGGGGCGTGTGCCGTCGGGACGGGTAAGTCCCTCAATAGCCGCCTCCATCATAGCAATAGTTCCCGCCGCGTGAAGGTTGGTCATGTCAACGTCAAGGCGCGAGAGCACCGACATGGACTTTTTGACCGTATTCGGAATATCGTGAAGCTTGAGGTCAAGGAATATCTTGTGGCCTCTCGCCTTTATCTGTCTTACTATCTCGGGACCCTCCGCGTAGAAAAGCTCCATGCCTATCTTTACGAAAGGCTTTTCGTCCTGAAATTTGTCCAGAAAGCTGAACACCTGCTCCGCACTTGCAAAATCACAAGCAACAATTACGTCTTTTCCCATTTTTTATATCCTCCAATTTTTATTTTTACCTTTTCAGTGTGCCGCGCCGATTATCTCGGACAGGCTGTTTATTCCGTATTTCTCCATAGCTCTCGGAAGGTCGTTTACTATGTCACGCGACGCGTAGGGGTTTATAAGGTTAGCCGCGCCGACCTCGACCGCCGTCGCTCCCGCGAGCATATATTCAATAACGTCCTCCGCACTCGACACACCACCCATACCGACTATCGGTATCTTTACCGCGTCATATACCTGATAGACCATGCGTATGCCGACGGGCTTTATCGCAGGACCCGAAAATCCGCCCATTTTGTTGGCGATTACGGGCTTTTTGGTCTTGAGGTCAATTCTCATACCGAGAAGCGTATTTATAAGGCTTATTCCGTCAGCGCCCGCGTCCTCGCACGCCTTGGCTATTGAAACGATATTCGTAACGTTGGGGGAAAGCTTTATGATAAGGGGCTTTTTCGTGACCCTGCGGACTGCTCTCGTCACCTCTGCCGCTGCCTCGGGGTCTGTGCCGAAGCTCATGCCGCCCCCGTGGACGTTGGGGCAGGACACGTTTACCTCAAACCAACCTATCTGCTCCTCGCCGTCAAGTCTTTCGACCGTGTACGCGTAATCCTCGACTGAAAATCCGCTCACGTTTGCCATGACGGGCTTATTGAACACAGCCTTGAGCCTTGGAAGCTCCTCGGAGATGACCTTGTCAACACCGGGATTCTGAAGTCCTACGGCGTTTATCATGCCCTCGGTACACTCCGCAATTCTCGGTGTGGGGTTTCCGAATCTCTTGTCCTTTGTCGTTCCCTTGAAGGAAAACGAGCCGAGACAGTTTATATCGTAAAGCTCTGCAAATTCATATCCAAAGCCGAACGTACCGCTTGCGGGGATAATGGGATTGTCCATTTCAATTCCGCAAAGATTAACTTTAGTATTCATATTATCCATAAATCTGATAAGTGCAGAGTGCAGAATGCAGAGTGCAGAATTACTGTTGAAAACCGCTTGCGGTTTTCTTCCTTAACTCTTAACTCTTCACTCTTAACTCTTAACTCCTAACTACCAGATTATTTCCTCCCTCTCAAGCACGGGGCCGTCCTTGCAAATTCTCTTATAACCCGTGAGCGTCTGGCACGAGCATCCCATACACGCACCAAATCCGCAGCCCATACGCTCCTCAAAGCTGAGCTGTCCGCTCGTGGTAGCTACACGGTTTATAGCGCGGAACATAGGCATAGGTCCGCAGGTATAGAAATACGAATAATCAAGTCCCGTGAGCACGTCGGTAACAAAGCCCTTCGTGCCCACGCTGCCGTCAACCGTGGTGATATACACCTTGTCAGTGAGTGCCTTGAATTCATCGTAGCAGAATATCTCCTCTGCCTTGTTAAAGCCGAGTATTACGGACGGGGTCTTGCCCTCCTCGACGAGCTTCTTGCAAAGTCCGTAGAGCGGAGGGATACCGACGCCGCCGCCTATAAGCACGGGACTGTCTCCCGATTTTGATGTATCGTAGCCGTTGCCGAGACCGACGAGCACGTCGAGTGTCTGTCCCACAGCCATCTCTGCCATTTTCTCCGTACCTGCGCCTACGACCTTGTAGATTATTACAATACTACCCTCATCATAGTCGTGTACCGAGATGGGGCGGCGAAGGTAAAGACCGTCTATCAGTATGTTTACAAACTGTCCCGTCGCCGTGCACGCGCTCGTGTCGCCGACAAGCGTCATTTTGTAAACGCTCGGCGCGAGCCTTACGTTTTCCTTGATTACGTAAATTCCTTGTGTCATTTTATATCTCCGTATCGTTTTTATAAACTATTCTGCCGTCGCATACCGTGAGCAGACAAGTCCCGTAAACACGGTCTCCCTCAAACGGCGTGCTTCTTCCCTTTGTAAAGAACAATCGGGGCTCAATAGTGGTTTCATGCTCTACGTCCCAGACGGTAAAGCCCATATCTCCCTTAATGTCAAATCTCTCTCTCGGGTTGTAGACCATAAGCTCAAGCAGTCTTTCGAGGCTCATCTTACCAGTCCTTACGAAATTCGTATACATCTCCGCAAACGCCGATTCAAGTCCTACAACACCCATAGCGGACTTCTCCAGTCCGCGCGACTTTTCCTCAGCCGAGTGGGGAGCGTGGTCTGTGGCTATCATATCTATCGTGCCGTCAAGCACTCCTGAGACAAGCGCCTCGCGGTCAGACTTGTCTCGCAGAGGGGGATTCATTTTAAATCTCGCGTCCTCCTGCAAATTGCTGTCGTCAAGAATGAGGTAATGTGGTCCCGTCTCGCAGGTTATATTTACACCCTCCGCCTTGGCTTTGCGTATCATATCAACGGATTCCTTTGTGGATATGTGGCAGACGTGGTATTTAACACCCGTCGTCCTTGCAAGCTCAATATCTCTTGCGATAGGCCCCCACTCGCTTTCCGAGCAGATGCCTCGGTGTCCGTGCGCCCTTGCGTATTCACCGTCGTGAATGTAGCCGCCCCTCAGGAGAGAATTGTCCTCACAGTGAGCCGATACGACCTTGCCAAGAGCAGAGACGCGTCTCATAAGGCTCTCCATCATCTCGCCCGACTGAACTCCGCGACCGTCATCCGAGTAGCCGACAACGTCAGCCGCCATGCCCTCAATATCCGCCGCCTCTTTGCCCGCCTCCGCGACGGTCAGCGCGCCGAAGGGATGAACGCGAACAACTGCCTTTTTGTCTATCGCATCAAGCTGAATTTTGAGATTTTCTTTTGAATCGGGTACGGGATTTAAGTTTGGCATGGTGCAAACGTCGGTATAGCCACCCGCCGCCGCAGAGACAGAGCCCGTAAAAATATCCTCTTTATACAAAAATCCCGGCTCGCGAAAATGCACGTGCACATCGCAAAATCCGGGCAGAATAAGACAATTATTAAAGGTGACGGTGTCGCCGCCGTCAAGAATGCTGGGAGCTATACTGTCAAGAGAGACAAGTTTGCCGTCACAGAAGGCAAAATCACCGTAAGTTTTACTTTTGCCAAGGTAATTTTCGGAATTCTTAAAGATAACAAGCATCTGAATTTCTCCCTTTTTCGTCCTTATCGGGAGCGCGACACACACTTCCCGATTATATTTATAATATTATATCATATTATAAAATCGTTGTCAATAAAATACACGCGGATTTATATACAAAATAATAACAAAAAATATATGTATCAGAGTGAAAATGACGGCAAACAAGTTTTTTTACAAAAATTCAAAAAACATATTGACAAAAGAATTTTTTTGTGATATGATATTTAAGTCGCGAAACGACATGGAGAAGTCGCCTAGCTGGTCGAGGGCGCACGATTGGAAATCGTGTAACCGTCAAAAGCGGTTCGAGAGTTCGAATCTCTCCTTCTCCGCCAACACTAAAGGACGCCAATAGGCGTCCTTTTTGTGTTAGCGGAGAAGGAGAGTCAAAACAAACTATCACACATAAATTTGCATCGCAAATTTATGTAAAAGTTCGAATCTCTCTTTTCACTGCTTATGACCACCCCAAAAGGGTGCTCTTTTTGCGTTGGCGGAGAAGGAGAGCTAAGATGAAATCTCACCATCTAAATTCGGCACGAATTTAGATGAGTGTTCTGAATTTAGTCCTCAAGCGCACAAAATCTCCGTAATTCCGATACAAAGGGATTGCGGTTTTTGATTTTTTGTGTTATAATAATGGTATCAATTAAAAATGGAGGTATTATTATGAAAATCTTCAAACCTCAAGAATGTAAAACGACACCTCGTGCCGATATGTTCTTGCCTGATTTTTTGAAATATTTCGGTTTCTTTCTTGATGCTGCGGCAGTAGCATTTTTGGTTGCAACATTTATTACGCAAATCTGGGGATTGATTATCGGCGTTCTTATTTGCGGAGGACTCGGTATTGCCGCGTGGCTTTGCTGGAAAAATCAAACAATTAGGATTGTTGACGATGATACTTTTGAGTACACGACCTTTTTAGGTAAAACAACTGTGTATCGCTTTTCTGACATAAAGGAATTGCGCGTAAATCAAGATTCAATGACTTTGATTTTAGCTAATGGAAAAGTACATATAGAGTCTATGGTTCATATGTCTGAAACGCTTGCCGACAAAATAGATCAAGCGATAAATAAAAACGATACTCCTTAAAATTTTGTATCAAAATTATAGTTATTAACCAACACTAAAGGACGCCAATAGGCGTCCTTTTTGCGTTGGCGGAGAAGGAGAGATTTGCCCCCCTTCAAAAACAACCTCCCCCGACACCGCAACGTGACACTCTGTTAAGAGCGTTACGTTACGTGTCGGGGGATATCTTTATTTATTACTTTTTATCAAAATTCAATTCATTGAATATTTGACCGTCTGCTGTGGTAACCGAAAGAACACATCCCTGGAGTCCCTTTGCGTTCCAGTCACATACTGCAACCTCAACGGTTACCGTCTGTCCGTCAAGCGCGTCAAGCCAAGCGTAGTTGCCGGGGCCTCCTGCATAAAGCATAAAGGAGCTATCTCCGTCAACGAGGAAGGTTTTTGTTGAATACGTCTCCACAACTCTGCTTATAGTAGCCGTTACAACGTAAACGGACGTGGTTGCCTCTACGGAGTCTTCAAGGTCACAGAGATCCTTTACCGTACCCGTAATAAACGTTGCGGTGGAATAATTATGGCTTCCGTAGTTGTTTGCGAGAATTTCAGCGCTGTCAAGGCATATCTGACCGCCGCCGTTCTTGGTCACACTTCTCGTACCCGAAACTATGACCTCATGACCGATAAGAAGTCCGTCAAATGCGGATGCGTCAACACGAACGGGGATAACACCGCTCTCGTCGATAAGGTAGAAGCCTACCTGGTTTGCAAGAGAAGGTCCTACTATTCCCTTTACCGTAACCACAGTATCGTTGGCCGCGTCAATAGCGTCCTTGACGCTCACGTACTCAAAGGAGTCCATAGAGCTTACGGTTATCTCAAACGTGTCGCTTGCGCTGTTCTCGCCATACGTTGCGGTAACGGTAACAGTTGCCGTGCCTGCCTTACCGCAGTGCATGACAGTCTTGCCGTCAACCGTTTCAAAGTAAACGGATTCCTCGTTTGAGGACGCATAAGTCAGAGCTACGTTCTCAAAGCCGAGAAGAGTGGACGAAACACTCGGCAAAAGCTCAAGTGCGGGGTCAGCACTGTATTCGGAAAGGAACTGCTCCATGCCGTAATACTTGAGCGCAAACTCGGGAGCGTTTGCCGTATCAAATACGAAATTCTCATATACGACGGCTACGGGGATAAATCTCCAGTAGCATTCGGCAGCCGTGGACTTCGCGTTAAGCGCGGAGAGATAGACCGTGCAGATCTTGCCGTCAAACTCGTCAAGCCATGCAAAATCGTTTCCGTTGCACTGCGTATACGCGTAGGAGCTTGTGGTCTCGTCAAGGTCGTAGAAGTAGTAGTTTACAAATCCGTTGCCGGGGGTCTTCTTTACGATTGCATTTACCTTGAATATTGTGGACGTGATATTATCTGTCACGGGAGTGTCTACGATGTCCTTGACCGTGCTCTCGGGGATCCAGGTCTTGTCAAAGTCAACAACGCTCTCGTCAATATCAAGAAGAGTTACGTTTGTAAGCTGACAGCAGCCCTCATATCCGAATTTAGCTGCGTTTGTCTGCTCCGTTTCAAGTATCCAGTAATCCTTCTCTGCGAGAATGGTTACAGTGTTTCCTATCTGTACTCTCTGCGCGAGGTCGCCGCCGTAAACGTAGATGGACTGCGTACCGTCAACAAGAATAACACCTGCGGCAACGGGACCGTCGGAACTGTTTGCGTATGTTATTCTCGCAACAACGCCGCTGACCTTTACCTTTGCGCCCTTCTCCGTGCCTCTTGCGTCGGAAATGGACATTTCGGTATATTCGCTCTCGTCAACCTCGACCTCGTTCTTTGTGAAGCTGATAAGTCTTGCGTTCTTTACCTCGGGTTCACCCTTAAAGGAATGAAGCGTGCAGGAAAGCACGACGGAGTAACCCTTGTAGGGCTTGTCGGTCATATCAGCGTATCCGATAGAGCCATCTTCTGAATAAGTACCGTAAACCTTTATCTCACCGGTAGCGTCCTTAATTATCATCTCACCGTACGTAGCGTTGGTGATAGAGGAGATAGTCGCCTTGATGATATAACGCTCTACCGTTGCGTCCTCACCCTGCGCGTTTGCTATCTCGATAGCCTGCGCGATGGTGATCTCCGCGCCGTCCTCGGGCTTTGTTACGGGTGTACCGGGGGTATCGTCCTCATTGCCCTCGCCCTTGGTAAATCCGATAAGGCGTGCGTTCTGAACCTCCTTCTTTCCCTGGTAGTTCTGAAGGGTAGCGTATATAAGTATCTCGTCGCCTTCCTCGGGCTGCTCGTCAAGCTGGTTGAACTTCAATACGCCGTCGGCGGAGTACGTTCCGTAAACGTAGATAGAGCCTGTCTCGTCGGTAATGACCATTTCACCGTAGGACGTGTTCTTCATCTCGGTGATGGTAGCTCTTATATAGTAGCGCTCTGCGGTGGGCGCGTCGCTGGGCTCTTCGCCGCAGATCTCAAGCGCCTCTGCGATAGTTATCGTGGGGTAAGTGTCATCGTTGCCGCCCTCCGTGGGTGCTTCCGTAGGAGCAGACGTAGGTGCTTCCGTAGGTGCATTCGTGGGCGCTTCCGTAGGAGCGTTCGTGGGTGCTTCCGTAGGAGCATTTGTGGGTGCTTCCGTAGGAGCGTTCGTGGGCGCTTCCGTGGGAGCGGTCGTGGGTGCTTCCGTAGGAGCGTTCGTGGGTGCTTCCGTAGGAGCATTTGTGGGTGCTTCCGTGGGAGCGGTCGTGGGTGCTTCGGTGGGATCAGGGTCCTTGTCACAAGCGACAAGCGTGCTGACACAAAGAAGTGCCGCGAGCATGATGATCAATGCCGTTCTCAAAAATTTCATAATGGCTTTCCCTTCCTTTGCCAAATTTTTTCGGTAACTTAATTATACTACTTAATTCGACAAATGTAAAGTCTTTTTCAAAATAAAAAGCAGGGGTATCCCTGCTTTTTATCAGTCGATAGATATAACCTTATAATCAAGATCGGTGACGGTCTTTTTCAAGGTCTCGTCCGTGACCGTGCCGTTTGTGGTAACTATTGCAGTTCCCTTCTCATGGCTTACCTCGGCGGATATAACTCCGTCTATTGCCTCGAGATATTTCTTAACTCTCGCCTCACAGTGAGGACACATCATTCCTTTAATGTGCATTGTTCTTGTCATGTCCGTAGTCTCCTTTTTTGCTTTATGCTTTATTTTTTGGTCGTGCTTTGAGTTGTGTATGTCGAAAAGGTTGAGCCGCAGCGCGTTCATTACGACGCAGAAGGACGAGAGGCTCATTGCCGCCGCGCCGAACATGGGGCTGAGCTCCCAGCCGAATATGGGTATCCACACACCTGCCGCCAGCGGTATTCCGATGATATTGTATATAAACGCCCAGAACAGATTTTCCTTGATGTTTTTTAGCACCTTTCGGCTGAGGCGTATTCCCGCGGGCACGTCGCAGAGCGTATCACGCATCAGTACGACCTCCGCCGCATCAATGGCAATATCCGTGCCGTTGCCTATCGCCATGCCTATGTCAGCCGACGTCAGCGCGGGCGCGTCGTTTATGCCGTCGCCTACCATGATTACTCTGCCCTCTCGCTTGAGACTGCGAACTACGGCCTCCTTGCCGTCGGGCAAGACGTCCGAGATGACCTCATCAACTCCCGAAAGCTTTGCCACTGCCTCGGCGGTGCGGGCGTTGTCACCCGTAAGCATGACCGTCCTGATACCCATTCCGCGAAGCTGACTTATCGCCTCGGCACTGTCGTCCTTTACCGTGTCCGCAACGGCGATAATTCCAAGAAGTCTGCCGCCGCGACAGAACAAAAGAGGCGTTTTGCCGTCGCGTGCGTAAGCGTCTGCCTGCTCGCGCACACTATTTTCTACGTCAATCCTCTCGGACGCAAGCTTCAAACTGCCGCCGAAGGCGTTTTCTCCGTCAATTTCCCCTTCAATTCCGCTGCCCACAAGCACCGAGAAATTATCGCACTCGGGAGAGGTCAGCTTCATTTCCTCGCATCTTGACACAATAGCGCGGGCTAACGGATGCTCACTCTTTTTCTCAAGCGAATACGCGATACGGAGAAGCTCGTCTCGCTCAACACCGTCGGCGCACCATATATCCGTGACCGAGGGCTGACCGCGGGTTATAGTTCCCGTCTTGTCAAGGACAACTATCTCTGCTCTACCCGTCTGTTCAAGTGACGCCGCGTTTTTGAACAGTATTCCGTTTTTCGCACCCATGCCGCTGCCCACCATTATTGCAACGGGGGTTGCAAGTCCAAGCGCACACGGGCAGCTTATAACCAGCACCGAAATGCCCCTTGCAAGCGCATATCCCACGTTATGCTCAACTATAAGCCACACCGCCGTCGTAATCAGGGCAATAGCCATGACAATGGGCACGAAAATGCCCGATACCTTGTCTGCAATTTTTGCAATCGGGGCTTTGGTTGCCGACGCGTCGCTCACCATTTTTATAATTCTCGAGAGCGCCGTCTCCGCGCCTACCTTTTCCGCGCGGCAAACGAGATAGCCCGACTTGTTGATGGTTGCGGCGGAGACTGTGTCTCCCTCCGTCTTATCAACGGGTATGCTCTCGCCCGTGAGCGCGGACTCATCAACTGCACCGCTGCCCTGAATTATCACGCCGTCCACCGCAAAGCTCTCGCCTGCACGGACCACGAAAATATCCCCGACCTTGACGTCAGCCGCATCGACCTCAATCTCTTTTCCGTCAACAAGCAACGTCGCTTTTTTGGGCGCGAGGTCCATAAGCGCGCGGAGTGCGTCGGTGGTTTTTCCCTTTGAACGTGCCTCAAGCATTTTGCCGAGGGTTATAAGCGCGAGTATCATCGCCGCAGACTCAAAGTAAAGTCCGTGAAGGTGCGTGTGTGCCGCCGCGGCGTCGCCCTTGACCGTCGCCAAAATTATCAACACGGTCAGCACCGCGCTGTATATATACGACGCGCCCGAGCCGAGAGATACGAGCGTATCCATATTCGGCGCGCCGTGAAGCAGTCCCTTTGTGCCGTTTATAAAGAATTTGCGGTTTATTACCATTATTATAAGCGCGAGTATGCCCTGCGCTACGGATAGAAATACTGCGTTTTGCATAAAGCTTGGCAAAGGCCAGCCCCACATGGTATGTCCCATTGAAATATACATAAGCGGGACGAGAAAGCCCAGCGACCACAAAAGCCGTCTCAGAAGGCGCGGCGTTTCCTTGTCCTCAAAGGCGTCTGTGCCGCTTGACGCCTTTCCGTCCGTATCAGCGGACGATGCACCGTAGCCCGCCGCCTCGACTGCTGATATTATCGTATTGTCATCAATTTTTCCCTCAACCGTCATGGAGTTTGTGAGCAGACTGACCGCACAGCTCTCAACTCCGTCAAGCGAGGACACCGCCTTTTCCACTCTGGCAGAGCAAGCGGCACAGCTCATGCCCGTTACGTTAAATTTTTTCATGTTTCACCTTATTTTATAAGCTTTCCGAGGAGTTCGACAAGCTCGTTGCGGCTCTCACAGTCGCCGTTTTGCAGGTCGGTTGTGACGCAGGTCTTGATATGGGCTTCAAGCAGCTTTTTGTTAAAGCTTGACAGTGCCGCGTTTATTGCCGCGACCTGTGTTATAATGTCGGTGCAGTAGTCTCCGCGCTCGACCATGCCCTTGACACCGCGGACTTGACCCTCAATGCGGCTGAGACGGTTGACGAGGTCGCGGGTTTCGTCCTCGCTGCGGGATTTTTTCCTACCCGAGCAGCAGTCGCATATCTTTGTTTCTTTTTCCATTTATTATACCTCTTATTTGTTTGTCTATAATTATATTATATACCCCCGAGGGGTATTTGTCAAGTAAAATAAAAAAAGATTTATTTGTTTATGTTGCTTCGCAAATCCCTCCACCGCTTACGCGGTCCCCCTCCCTTTAGGCAAGGGAGGCTACATATTGCCCCCTTATTCTTTTTTCGGGGAGTTTTTGAAAAGGTGGGGGTGCGGGGGAGGAGAAACTTTTTCCAAAAAGTTTATCCTCCCCCCCATAAACCTAATAAATCCCCAAAAAAGCGGCGCCGATGATACCTGCGTCGTTACCGAGGGCTGCTATGCAGACCTTGGTGGGCGTGACCGTACCGTCACCGCCGTAGCTTTCAGCCTTGACTGTGGGCATAATGAGGTCAAGGAGCTGTTGTCCCTGCCCCGAAATGCCGCCGCCGATAGACAAGACCTCGGGCTGATAGAGGTTGATAATATTCGTGATACCGCAAGCGAGGTAGTATGCGTAAGTCTCTATGACCTCACGCGCCGCCTCGTCGCCCGCGTTGTACGCGTCAAACGCAACTCTGCCGTTGACGCCCTTTTCCGCCATAGCCTCCATAAGCGTCTGTCTGCCCGCTTTTTTGCACTCTGCAAGCTTTTCATTCGTCATATTGATAAGTGCTGTGGCAGAGCTGTACGCCTCCCAGCAGCCGCGACGTCCGCATCCGCACTGTCTGCCGCCTGCGGAAATGACTATATGACCAAGCTCCGCGCCTGCGAAGTTAAAGCCCGCGTAAACCTTGCCGTCAACTATAACGCCTCCGCCAACGCCCGTGCCGAGCGTTATCATAACTGAATTCGTCGTTCCCTTCGCGGCACCCGCGACAGCCTCGCCCCACGCCGCCGCGTTGGCGTCGTTTTCAACGTGCGTCTCAACACCTCCGAGAGCCGCCGAGAGCTTTGCACAGATGGGAAACCTCAACAGAGGCAGATTGCAGGAGTATTCAACTACTCCGTCGCGGCTGTTCGCAATACCCGGGGACGCGATGCCAACCGCCTCAATGTCGGACAGAGGGACACCCGCGCCGTCGCAAAGCATACGGCAAAGGGTTGCCATATCCTCGACAATTTTGTCACCGCCCTCGGTGACCGTCGTGGGTATACTCTTCTTAAATACGATTTTAAAATTTTCGTCAACTATTGCCGCGGCAATATTCGTGCCGCCCAAGTCAATTCCTATGCGATACATATTTATTCCTCCAAAATTATTTACAGTAGTGTACTCTGCCCTCTACTCTGGGCTTTACAGAACGAGCGTAATCCTCCGTACCGTATCCGAGAATACAGTTGCCAACACCTATATAGCTGTCGGGTATGCCGCACTTGCGGGCAATTTCTCTGCACTCGTCTCTCTCAAACATTTCCTTTGCTCTGTGTACCCAGCACGAGCCTACGCCGAGCGAATGCGCCACGTTCATCATGTTGCCAAGCGCCAGAGAGCCGTCCTCAACGTGCGTGTGAATTTCTCTGTCCGCAAACACGACGACCACAACGGGCGCGTTGTAAAACGGGTCCGTCCCCTCGGGGAAACCGCCGACCTCGGCGTTTACCTTGGAAAGCATTTTGATAGTCTCCTTGTCCTCGACGACCATAAAGTGCACTGCCTGACGGTTGCGTCCCGACGGCGCCCAAACACCCGCGTCGATTATCTGCTCAAGCAGCTCCGCAGGCACTTCTCTGTCCGAATATTTCTTCGTGCTGTATCTGGATTTGATTAGGTTTAACATGAAATTCTCCTTTTAAAATTCTATATCATAAATAAGCTTGCTGCTGTGTTCCTTGCTCGCCTTTTTTTCAAAGATTACGGATGTTTTGTAGCCCATGCTTTTAATCGCAGCATCCAATTCACAGGCCACAGATTGTGCCATGGTAGCAGAAGATGCCCCTTCAAGGATAAGAGTTCTCGTTTTCATAACATTGTTACTGCTAAATCTCATTTCTATAAGATTTTTGATGTTGTCATCCTGAGCAAACCATTTCAGCGTAGGATGACGAGGCTCCTTGTTTCCTTCAAAATATGTAACTGTCTTTCCGCTTCGGTAGTTTGATGAGCTATGAGATGCGCTCTGCTCTGCTCTCTCTGAAATATTTGCTTTTTTTGCGGCAACTCCCATTTCTTGTCTCTTATAGGCTTCCGTCACTTCCGAAACCGATTCTGCCAACTCCACGGTGCAACTTTTTGCCCCCAAATAATATGCTATATGCTCCAGCTCGGCTATTTTTTCGGCGTGTGCTTTTTCAAAAACGCAGTCGGTAGCGATAAATTTTTTCTTGTCAAATCTGTCCACAATGTATACGGTGTTGCACATTGGAGTATTCACGAAATTAAGACCGCTTTGCTCCACCCACTCATCGTAAAGGTATAACACCTCTATTCCGCCTTCTTTGCCAAGCCAACCTATCGCTCCTTCGCAGACATCTATTCCACGGCGTTCTGCATCGTCTACAATTTTTATCATGTTAGGCAGGTGGAAATCCTTGCTCTTATACTGCTTGGGAAACAGCGGATTATACTTTTTCATTTTCTGTTCGTGTATGGTCTTTTTTGTCTGCTCCGATACTACATGCGCGCCCTTTTGGATACCAACAGCAGCCTTTTTGCCCACGTCGGATGCCTTGCTTAAAAAATTCGCAAACTTATCGGATGTTTTCTTTTCATTGTCACTCATAAGATTGACTCCTTCGTATGTAATAATATTGTCGAATGTTAATTCGTTATAATGTTCCTTGTAAATTTCGCGAAAATATATCTGTCTTATGCTCTCCCGCAATATCCTTATCCTTCAACCCAAAACCTTTTCAAATATTCTTTTTCATTCGGCTCATATACCGTTGATTCATATTCACCGCCGTTCGCAAGAATTGTCTTTTCGCTTGCAATATTGCCGTCAACACAGGTTATAAGCACCTTATTAAGACCAATTCCCTTGCAAAACGGAAGAGCAGCTTTAAGCATTTCCTTGGCATAGCCCTTGCGTCTTTCGCTCGGCCTTACAGAATAACCGATATGGCCGGCGTATTTTTCAAGATAATCATTAAAGCAGTGCCTTACCTGAAGCATTCCAACAAGCCTGTTGTCGCTCTTACGAACAAAAAGAAACTGTGTTGCAGGAACCAAGTGGGACGGGACGGTTTGCAAATCCTCGTATTCTGCGCAAATATTTATGTATTCCTCGGGATTTTCAATTCTTCTTAGAGGTCCCGTTCCGTCCATAGAATCCCCCGCGTCAAGAAATTCTTGCCTGTATTCGGCAATTTGGCTTGCGTACTCGCTCGTCGGGCGTATTAAAATAAATTCTTCCATAACCTTTTAAACATAATGATTTATTTTAAAATTTCCCCACCATAGCCTTATCAAGTGCGATTTCGGCGGCGGTGTTGTCGTGGCAGTCGATAAGCACGTGCATATTGCCTCCCTCGCCTTCATAGAACGCGGTCACGCCGCGGTCGTCGACCGTGACCTTGCCGCGGCGGTTATTTGTGAACACACCGTCGCCGCAGCCGTAGACAGCGTAAAACGCGGAGATGGGGTCCCAGCTGTTTCTCTTGCCGTTTACGTGGTGCAGATACGACTCGCGCACGGGGCTGTCGGGCTCGCTCTCAATAATCGACGTTCCCGAGAAAATGGGGTCTCCCACGGTAAAGTGCGATATAGCGATAGGCACGGGGCATTTTTCAAACACCACCTTTGCCGTTCTTATATCCGTTCTCAGATTATATTCACCGGGAAGCTCGGGCATGTTCAGCTGCGCGTTGCCGTCAAGGAAAAGTCCGCCCATGAGGGAGACCAGCCCAACCTGCTCGCGCACAAGCTCTATACCCGTCTTGCAGGAGATATCGTCCGCGCCGCTCTCAAGCAGTCTGCCGAAATTCATGCAGGAGCCGATAACCATGAGCGTAATTTTCTCGCCCGTGTTTTCCGCAATAGTTCTGCGGAGAAGTCTCACCGCATCCTCCGCCTTTTTCGTACCGCCGGGCAGATAATCACTGCCAAAGGTCTCTGCGGTATGCTTGCCGTAGCCGTAGCCGCCGAGTATCATTTCCATAGTAACGTCGCCCTCGGGAGCGATAGGCGTCTGACCGATGGGCACGTTATGACCGTAATAGCGATTTATCGCGTCGGTGCAGGCGGGAGCCCACGGGTCTGCCGTGCTGATGCTGACGCAAAGCAGCTCGCAAAGGCCGTTGTTCTGCGCCTGATGAATTATAGCGAGCGCGCCCGTATCGTCGCAGTCGCCACCGATGTCTGTGTCAAAAATGATTTTTTTCATGGTTTGTTCCTTTCCTCTATACTATTTATCTTTCGTCATTCGTAAAATACCGCACATCATTTGTGGGGTGCTTCAGCTCCGTTTTAAAAAACGTGGGGTACATTTTTATATCATCATCGGGAGATACCCATCTCAGATGCTCCCTGACGTTATCCTCCGTAAAGCTGTCGCTTATCGGCTCAAAATCGCTCGGTGTTTTCATGTAAAAGTAGAATGACGTCTCATATATCAGCCGACCGAGGTTTGTCGGTGCATCTCCGTAAAAGTAATTTTCGTGGACGAAGCCGAGACGGTCTATCTCCATTTTCACGCCCGTCTCCTCAAAGACCTCGCGGACAATCGCCTCCGCCGCCGTCTCGCCGAATTTTATCCTGCCGCCGACGGAATACAAATAATCCGTTCTGTCGTTGCCGACCATGAGTATTTTTCCGTCCTTCATAATAATCGCACCGACGCGAATATTTATTATTCCGTCATCACACGGAACGCACATATCTTTTTTCATTCCTTTACCTCTGTTTTATCCAAAAACCTCTGCCGCGGCAATGATTTTGAGTATATTTTCGTCTATTTTGTCTCTGCCGTACGCGTCTATAAAGCGGTCACGGTATCTGTCCGTGCCGAGATTGAACCACAGCGTCCATATTCCCCAGAATACGTCGATATGTCTGTCACCGATGCCGCCGTTGCCGACGTCCACAAAGCCCGAAGGCTTCCAGCCGTCAAGCATGATATTGGGCAAACAGTAGTCGCCGTGAATAAGCGCGTCGCTCTTCAGCGCAGACCTGCCCTCACTCAGCACCCGCCACGCCTCCTCTGCCGAGGCATAGCCAAAGCTGTCGGGAAAATGCGACTTGTCATAGTTGCCGCTCGTATAATTTTTCTCTGCAAATGCGAGATATTCCGCCGTCCTGTCGGGCACGGGACAATCGGGCGCGTCCATTTCGTGAAGTCCGCGCAAGGTTGTCGCTATCGTATCACAAAGCCTCTCGGGACTGGAAAGATAGTCCGCGTGCGTGCAATCCTCGCCAATAACGCGCGAGGTCAAAAGCCAGTCACACTCGCCCGACGCGTAATCAAGCACCTCTGCGCCAAGTCCCAATTTGTGAAAATACGCGGTCATTTGCGCTTCTCTCTCAAGCGTGCCGACAGCCGCTCTTTTGAGAAAATATCCGCCGTCGCGGTCAATATAATATACCCTCGCCTCGGGCGAGCACGAGCTGTCGTATGCGTCCGCTCCGCGTATCATCCGCTCGATATTCTGCGGCACGCCAATGGGCGGGGTTTTAAGTAATGTTTTTTTCATAGTTTCCTTTGTGGGGGAGTTATTTTCTCGTCAGACAAACGACACTTTCGACGTGCCCTGTCCCCGGGAACAAATCAACCGGCGTGACCTTGCCAATTTCATATCCCAACTTCTTAAAATACGCGCAGTCTCTTGCAAGCGTGTCGGGGCCGCAGGAGACGTAGACTATGTTATTTACACCAATGTCGGAGAGGTAGTTCATAAGCTCTGCTGTCGTTCCCTTTCTCGGTGGGTCAATGACAACCACGTCGGGGGTAAAGTCGCCAAGTGTTTTTTTTTGCATTTGCAAGCAAACCGCCCGTCTCGGACGCGTCTCCGCAGAAAAAGTGTGCATTTTCAATACCGTTTATCTCGGCGTTTTTCTTGGCACACTCCACAGCCTCGGGTACTATCTCGATACCGACGAGCATTTTTGCGTCCTTCGCCATTGACAGCCCTATAGTTCCCGCGCCGCAATAAAGGTCGGCGAGTATCTCGTTCCCCACAAGGCTCGCGCGCTCTGCCGCAAGTCCGTAAAGCATTTCTGCCGCGTCGTGATTTACCTGATAAAACGAGCCCGCGCTTATCTGAAATTCAAGACCGCAAAGTCTGTCCGTTATGTAATCTCTGCCACCTATGCAGTCAAATCTGTCGCCGAGGATGACGTTTGTATTTTTCTTATTTATATTCACCATAACCGAGACAATGCGCGGAAATTTCTCCATTACCTCTTTTGCGAAAAGCTCGGATTTTGGCAGCTTGTCCGCGTTGATAACGAGACAAAGCATAAGCTCTCCCGTCTCCTTGCCCTCACGGATATAAATATGGCGCAAAATTCCCTTGCCCGTCTCCTCGTCGTATGCCAAGACACCGTTTTTCGTAGCAAAATCCAGCGTGAACGCGACTATCTCGGAGAATATTTCGGGCTGGAGCATACATCTGTCCGCAGGGATAAGGTCGTGAGTTTTCGCGGCAAAAAAGCCCGCCTTCATGCCGTTTTTAGTCTGTCGCACGGGGTATTGCGCTTTATTTCTGTAGCCCGTGGTCTGTCCCGTCGTGCGGGTGTTCTCCACCTCAACGTCGGGCAAACCTGCCTTGCGGAACACGCTCTTTACGTAATCTCTCTTTATCTCAAGCTCATGCTCGTATTTAAGATTTCGGTAGCAACAGCCTCCACAGGACGCAGGAGCGTGGCATGCGGGGTTTTCCTCGCGCTTGTCCGACGGCACGATAATTTGTTCAAGCCGCGCAACGAGGTAGCTTTTTGCCACCTTTATAATTTTTGCCTGCACTCTGTCACCCGTCACAGCACCCGTAATAAACACGGCAATACCGTCCTCGGTGTGCGCTATTCCCGCGCCGAGATTGTTCATGTCGGTGACGGTCAGGGTGAGCAGCTCGTTCTTTTTTATAATGCTCATTTAAATGTAATATTCTTTCTTGTTTTCAAGACAAAGACAGCCGAGACGTCCGCCACGGGCAACACCGCAGTCAATGTCAATGGAGTTATTGCCGTAGAATATCCTGTCCTCGCCGCCGTTGTCGGACGTGGTGGGGTTGTGTCCAACGATAATAATTTTGTCATCGTAATATTTCTTTGTAAGGTCAAGTGCCTCACCAAAAAAGTCCTCGGGGTCAAGGGTATCAAGGTCAATGTCGGGCGTGAAATTGGCAATTCCCGCGTGGACGAGCAGGTATTCCTGACCGCCAACCTCAATCTCCTCATAAAGCGCCATGTCCGAGAGGTAGTCGATAACGCCCTCGCGCGCGTCCTCGTCAAGCTCGCGGAATGCGGACAGCGTCACCGCGCCGCCGTCTGCCGACCATTCGGTCATTTCCGAGATAAACTCGGGCGTGGGCGTCTCGCCGCTCTCAAGCATTCGGGAGAAGCCCGCAAGCATTTTGAGTGCCGTAAAATCGTGCTCGCCGACTATGGGGTAGACGTTATATCTCATGCTTATATCGTTTATAAGCTCGATGCCGCCCTCGCCGTAATCAACGATGTCGCCGAGGATATACATGATGTCCGTGTCCTTGAATTTGATAGTTTCCAAAAGAGCCTTGAAGCTCTCGTAATCGCCGTGAATATTTGATACTACGTATGTCATTTTGTGCTCCTTTTTTAAATTACTTCCACTCTGTCCGAGAAGAATATCTCAATATCCGCGTCGGGACAGAGTAATTTTGCTTTTTCCGACAGAAACTCGGTCACGGGATACTCGGTATAAAAATGTCCCGCGCAAACGAGGTTCATTCCGTATTCTCCCGCGCATATCGTGGGATGATATTTCAGCTCACCCGTAAGGAAGGTATCCGCCCCAGCCGCGCGGCCGACGAAGATATCCTCACCGCCCGAGCCACCGATAAGGGCGACCCTCTTTGCCTTTTTGCCGCAGGGAGAGAGAGTTACGCAGGGCGCGCCGAGCGCGAATTTCACAAGGCGGGCAAACGCGTCCGCCTCCATCTCGTCGGGGAGATTGCCAACGCGGACTATTCCCTCGTCACCCACAGTCTCAACATCCTCAAGCCCGAGCTTTTCGGCAAGTATATCGTTCACGCCGCCCTCTACCGCGTCAAGACGCGTGTGGAAGGTCATGACGGATATATTGCCCTTTATAAGCTTTACGGCTCTCTCGCCGTTGGGATTTGTGACGCTGACCTCGCCAACTCCCTTGAAAAACAGCGGGTGGTGCGCAAGAATGACGTCAGTTTTTTCCTTTATCGCCTTGTCAATGACCTCGTCGGTCACATCAAGGGCGATAAGAATTTTTCTGACCTCGCGGTCCGCGTCGGGACAGACCTCAAGTCCGTCGTGATCCCACTCGCAGGAAAGCTCGCGGGGTATTATTTTGCATAATTCTTTGTAAAGCTCAAGTGTTTTCATAACAATTCCTTCCTGATGTCTTCACTATTGTTTGATTATTCTGTCGTAGGGGGCATTCACGAATGCCCCGTTTTATTATCCATTAAAGATTATTTGCGGGCGATTCATGAATCGCCCCTACGAGCACTCTGCACTCTGCACTCTGCATTCTGCGCTCTGCACTTGTGGGAAAACGATCGCCCCTACGGTTATAAATATCCCTTCAACTCCCCAATCAGCCCGTCCACGTCCGAGCAGTCAAGACCGCCAATAATCCTTCCCTGCCTTTTCGTTTGGAGCATTGTGACCAGTCTTTTTATATAAATCTCCGTGCCGTCGGGTCTGCGGCGGAGGTTGTGCGCGCCGATATAATGCTCCGCGTCGGACATTGTCCGTCTCTCGCCGTCAAACTCCGCAACGATTATTCTGTAAATTCTGTCGTCCCGCTCGCCGTCCTGCACGATAGTCTCGTCAACAATCTCAAAGCCCTGCTCGCAGAGATAACGCGACAGTATCTCGCCGTGCGTCATGGGCTGGAGGATAAGCCTTATTCCCTTTTTTCTCACCCACGGCGCGCGGTCAATTATCCTTGCGATAAGCTCACCGCCCATGCCGAGCACGGTAATGCAGTCGGGTGAGAAGCTCTCCACACCGTCAAGCCCGTCCGACCTTTGCGCCGCGACCTTGTCTTTTACACCGTAGGACAATATATTTTTTCTCGCCGCCTCAACGGGCCCCGCGTTTATGTCCGACGCAAGCGCGCGCACAGCAACGCCCGTCTGCACAAGATGTATCGGCAGATACGCGTGGTCGCTGCCTATATCGGCAACTACAGCTCCCCGCGGCACAAAGGACGCCGCCGCGAGAAGTCTTTTATCAAGTATGTATTTTTGCATATTTTTACCAAGTATTTATGATTTAAAGAAAAACGGGCAGACGGCAGCCAAATAAAAGGGACTGCCGCGCCCGACCGACGATTACTTATTTCCGAGATATGCGTTTATCTTTGCAACAAGCGCATCGGGATCCGTTCCGTGAACCGCGCAAGCGTCCTCAATGGACTCGCCGCGGGATGCGGGACAACCGAGACAGTGCATGCCTATCTCAAAGAAAAATTCTGCCGTGCCCGTGTCGTAATCAAGAATGTCGCCGATAATGGATTTCTTCGTTACAACCATTGTGATCTCCTTTCCGAAACCGTGTCCGATTTCGACATGATATAATAATACAGTATTATTATAAATAATTTACGCGCAAAAGTCAAGTGCCGAGGCGTGCTTTTTTCTGCGTTTGCTGTCAATATTATCCTCGTTTGCGGTACTTTTACAGCTTTTTTCAATTTTATGAAAAAATTTGTTGCAAACGCGGCAAACTTATGGTATAATATAACAGTTAAATCTAAAATGGAAAAGTATGACTTGATTTTAGGAGAATACCCCATGTGATAATTTGTGTATATTGAACGGCAGGATACGTAATAAAAATAAGACTTGATTTCAGGAGGATAATTCACGTGATAATTGCACTTGAAGAAGCAAAATATAAGCTTGTGGCTCTCAGAGCGGACATAAAGGAGCTTGACAGCGCGCTCCGCATACCCTTTCTTCGGGAAAGCCTTGTTGAGCTGGAGGCGCAAACGCTTGACCCCATGTTCTGGAACTTCCCCGCAAAGGCAAACAAGGTAACGCAGGAGATAAAGCAGACGCGCGACACGATAGAAAGATACGAAAGGCTCTGCTCCCGCCTTGAGGACGCAATAGCCCTTGCCGAGATGGCTATTGAGGAAAACGACGAGGACAGCGTTGAGGAGGTTGTCAGCGAGCTTGCGGCAATAGAGGCAGAAGAGGAAAAGGAGAGAATTTCCGTCCTTCTCTGCGGTGAATACGACAAAAACAACGCCATAGTCTCCTTCCACCCCGGTGCGGGCGGCACGGAGGCGCAGGACTGGGCGCAGATGCTTTACAGAATGATAACGCGTTGGGCAGAAAAGTCGGGCTTTAAGGTAAAGCTTATCGACTGGCTTGACGGCGACGCGGCAGGAATAAAGTCCGCGACCATAACGGTCGAGGGACTAAACGCGTACGGATATCTTAAGAGCGAGAACGGTGTTCACCGTCTCGTCCGCGTCTCTCCCTTTGACGCGGCGGGCAGAAGACAGACGTCATTTTCGTCCATCGAGGTAATGCCCGAATTTGACGAGGTCGACAGCATCGTGCTCCGCGAGGAGGACCTTGACATCACCGCTCACCGCTCGTCGGGTGCGGGCGGTCAGCACATCAACAAGACTGACTCCGCGATAAGAATTCTGCACAAGCCCACGGGCATCGTGGTCGGCTGTCAGACGGAGAGAAGCCAGCTTCAGAACAAGGAAACGGCTCTCAAAATGCTCAAGGCTAAGCTCATGGAGATAAAGCTCCGCGAGAGACTTGACACCATTGAGGAGATCCAGGGCAACAAGACCAATATTGAATGGGGCGCACAGATACGCTCGTACGTATTCATGCCCTACACGCTCGCAAAGGACACGCGTACGGGATACGAGGACGGAAATATCCAGTCTGTCATGGACGGAAACATCGACGGCTTTATCAACGCGTACCTTAAAATGAATTCGGCAAAATAAACGATTATAACAAGAAAACGGACAGAGATTTCTCTGTCCGTTTTGTATTTGATTATTTTGCCGTAGGGGCTGGCGCCCTCGACAGCCCGTTTCGCAATCAATCATCGATCCTTTCGGGAGGAGCAAGCCCCTCCCCTACGAGCTTATTTTAGCCTTCTCCAGCGGAGAAGGTGGCGGCAAAGCCGACGGATGAGGAGAGCACCTTGCCTGATTATTTTCTACAGTTTGATTACACGATTGATAAATACTAATAACATACGATTTATCATTATCATATTAACGCAAACCTATCATAGATGGGGCTCTCCTCATCCACCGCAAGCGGTCCCCCTTATTTGCTTCGCAAATCCCATCCATCTCGACCAAAGGTCGCGCCACCTTCCCCTCCTTGGGGAAGGCCTATTTCAACGTCGGGTATTTGCCGTTTTGCACGTCGAGAATTGAGAAATCCCATATCTCCTCGCTCCAGCCGAGAACTTCGGTATAGAATTCCTTTTGGCTGAGCCGCTCTTTAGTCACGAACGGTGCGCCGCTGTTCTCTTGTCCCTCTATGCAATAGCAGTTGACTATGGAGGTGGTTGCATGTTGGGGCGCTATGCCGGACACAAACGTACTTATCATATCATCGGAATATACCCCTATCTTACCCGTGTTGAGACAGCTTTTTATCTCAACCGTCTTGTCTAAAAAAGAACTGCCCGCGCATATACCACCAACGAACTGCATTTTCATAGCGATAGACTCGTCATACAACAATACACTACCTGTGTTCAAGCAATTTTCTACATACAGCGAGCAACCAACATCCCTTGATCCCACTATACCTCCAAGCCCTATGGCGGTTATATAAGGTGTATCGCCCTGTTCACTCGTATTTCTGACAATTACGGCTCCGTTGTTTACACAATCGTATATTTCAATCTTTTCCCCACCTGCTGTGTAGCCTATTACACCGCCCACGTTCATAATCATGTTGTCTTTTGCGGGGTTGTGAGCTGTTATTTCCACGTACGACGTGCTGTCAACCGAGCAGTTTTTCATAATGAGATCGGTGGCACTCGCAACTATTCCTCCGTAGTGGAAATGAGAGGTTGCCGTAGCCATATAGGTAATGCCTTCCATGTGAAGATCGTATATATATCCCGAAGCCACGCTGAACAGTCCGCCCCAGCCGCCCGTCGCGTTTCCTATGAAGGTCATATTCTTTATAGAATATCCGTTTCCGTTGAATACACCAAGCATTTGAGGACCGACCTCCCACGAAAGTCCCGAGAGATCAATATCGCCCGTCAGCTCGTAATATCCGTATCCGCTTATCGCCATAAGCTGCTCGGGGGTCGATATATAGTAAACATTCTCATCCGGTATGTTCACATACGAGGCTTTTATTTTCAGGTCCTTCAAGCCGTCAAGCGTCGACGTGCTGTGGGGACTGCTATAGGTAATATCCGTTACGGTGTACGTGACGGTCGTACCAATAGAGGAGCTTGGAAGCTTTGCGTAATACGTATTGTCATCCAATCTCGTCCAGCCCGTAAGAGTTACGTCACTGACGTTGACGTTATCTCCCTTAAGAGTAACGCTATCAACGGCATATCCCGCGGGATTGTTGAGCGTGATCATGGCATAGATAGTATCTCTCTCAAACGCATAAGTGATCATCTTCTGCTCATTATTAACTATCTGCAGTCCCAAAACCTCAAATATATCGTTTACAAATATTGTGGTGTCACTTGCGTATCCGACGTCATTGACGTATTCTATCGTATTATCCTCGGGATCGATCATCCAGATCTTGTCAACGGTTATATTTACCACGCCGCTGGCAAATTCTTCGTCCAGAGTGAACGCAACGTTTACCGTATCCTTTGCCATGGCGTTATTCGCGCTGCATATTTTTCCGTTTATCTGCACTGCCGTCACCTCGGCACCCATAGGATTGTCGATCGTGAAGCGCAAGTAGATACTGTCACCCTGATTATACGATGACGCTACCTCGCCTAAAATTTCAAGCGCTGTAACACCTACGTAGGGAGAGGTCTTTACGGTGTATACCTCCGTCTTTGTCTGTTCGCCCTCGCCGTTATTCAGGTCGTAGCCGTACGTTATTTTCAAGGTATATTCCGTGTACTGCTCAAGGCTGCCAAATGAAAACTCCATGCCGCTGACAGTCTCTAAAAGCTCGTCTCCGCTATAAAACTCCGCCATGCAGAATCTGAGGACCGATTGCTCATCCTTAAACAAACAGCTTCCGCTGAGCGCGTCCGGCTCTCCTATCCATTCAAGCTCAAGAACAGGCTCGGGCTTTGCCTTGGTCTTTGCCTCAATAGTTGCTTCTGTAATCTGCTCACCCTTGCCGTTGCCAAGGTCGTAGGTGTATTTTACAATGACCTGATACTTCTGTCCCGACAAGAGCTTTGAGAAGTACGCCGTATTGACGTCGTCGATCACGGTCTGCTCCTCGCCGCGAACAAGTATGAGCTGCGAGATATATCCCGCACCGTCCTCGTCGGTTACTCTCACGTCAATGCCGAACGACGTATATTCGTCAAGCTCCTCTTCCTTGGGATCCAGGAGGCTGATCTCCACCGTGGGTACTTTTTTGGCAAGCGTCTGCACGACGAGAGTATCAACCGCAGTCTGCTCTCCCTTGCCGTCGCCAAGGTCATACGCGTAGGTCGCTCTGACCGTGTACTCGTTGTCGGTAAGCAATCCCGCGAATTCTCTGATCGTGAAGTCTTCAGGTGAATTTATTACCTTGTCTCCGTGGAGAAGCTCGATCGAGACAAGCTCTCCAACGCCGTCAAAGTCGGTTGTGGAAAGAAATAAGGTAAAGGCGGTATGCTCTGCCTTATTCAGCGTCAGTCTTACCGTGGGTACGATCTTTGCAAGTGTCGTTACATCAAGCTCGCCCGTCACGGTATGCTCTCCCGTGTTATCGTTGAGGTCGTAGGTATACGTCACTCTCACGGTGTAGTCATTACCAGTGAAAAGTCCCGTAAACTCGCGGACGGTAAGGTCGGAAAGCTCAGATACTACCTCGTCGCCCCGGAGAATCTCAATGGCACTTATCTGTCCTACGCTGTCCTCGTCCGTCGCGGTTATTCTGAAGCCGATGGATGTATAGCTCAGGCTGTCAAGCACCACCACTACTCCAGGCGTCTGCTTTGCCTCGGTAGTAAAGTCAAGAGAGGTGCTCTCCGTCTTATCTCCGTTTATATAGGTGGCAACAAGAGTATATTCGTAATTGGACAAAAGATTGGTTATCTCCGTCGCAGCCGTATCAAGCTCACGCAGGAGCGTATCGCCGTGATAGAGCGAAAGGGACGTAATGGTCTTGTTCTCAAAATTTTCGTTCCAGACAACTCCGAAGGACACACTCTCCTGCCCTATCTCCACCGTGTCAAACGCCATTATGCCCTCGGTGTAGAACTCCTTGCCCGCGAGCAGGTATCTGTCGTATCCCTTACCGTCAAGACGGTCGTAGCAGGCAACGATAGCATACTGATAATACGTTGAGGTCTTCAGATTTTCAAATACGATCTCATGCTCCTCGCCTGCTGTCAGCTCTATCTGCTCGATAAGCGTCTCACCGTCCATCAAAACGGCGTAAAGCTTGCCCTCGGTTATCTCAAGAAGGCCGAGAATATCCTTTACAGTCACGCTGAAGGACATCTTATTTATTCCAACGATCTCGTCCGTTACCGTGGCGGTAGGCTGCTTTTCGCTGTAAACACCCACCTTGACGGTACGGTCACCGTCCATGATAACGTCCTTTATCTCTGTGCCGTCGATATATTTTATCGCGTCAATAGTGTATTCGATAAGGCCCTCCGCCTCGCCTACGTTGACCTTGAGGATAAGGTTCTCCATATCCGAGCCCTCCTCGAACATATACGAGGAGTACTTTTTGCCGTTGAGAGTAAAGGACATTATCTCAAAGCTGTCGGGGTTGGAGATGTGTACGGTTATATAAAGGTCCTGATTGGGCTGTGCGGTATACATGTCCTGCGCGGGAATGGTGATGGTAATATTCTCATCGACTATTTCCTCTGCGGGCTTGTTGTGTCCGTTATGATTTCCGTTATCGCCGTTATTTCCGTTACCGTTTCCGTTGTTGCCGTTGTTGCCGTTTTGTGGGCCAAGCTGCTCAAACGCGGTAATATACAAGCTCTCATACGTTGCAGAAAGGAAGGTCACTCCGCCGCTCTGTGCAGCGGATACGGGGTCTGTATTTGGCGTCTCTATCTTATCGGAGACAGACATTCCCTGATAGATAGGCACCTGCTTTTCTACGGGGATTATGGGCTCGGTCGGCTGCTCAACGTCAGGACCGTCGGGGCCTCGCATCAAAAGCACGATAAGCGTCGACGTCAAAAGCGCTACGAGCGTGATTATCGCCACCAGCAGCACCGCAAGTCTTCTTCCGCGGCGTTTTCCCATTGCGGCTATGAGCTTTGCTCTTTTCAGAGTGCTTTTTTCAATTATTTCACCGTCAATTCTTGAAAGTATCTCAAGGTTCATTTCCTGCTTCTTGTTCACGGTGTATAGCCCTCCTTTTCAAGCGCTTCCCTCAGCTCCTGCCTCATGTTATGTAAAGCTCGGGAGACGGTCTTTTCACTGACACCCAGCATTTTCGCAATGTCTGTAATATAGTCCGCATAGTAATATCTGCAAACGAATATAAGCTGATCGCGGTCACTAAGTCCCTTGAGATATATATTGAGCGCCTCGGCAATAGCGACGATCTTGTCGTGCTCGTTGTCGGTCGGATCGTATATCATGCTCTCGTCTATCTCGTCAAGAGATACTATAAGCTCACTCGGTATACGGCGCGAGGCGTGGTTCTGTCTGTACTTGTCAACGGCGACGTTTCGCATTATCTTCGCCAGAAAGACCTGCAAAATATTAGGTCTTGTCGGCGGGATAGTATTCCACGTGCCGAGGTACGTGTCGTTGAGACATTCCTCGCAGTCCAACCTGTCGTGGACGATATTGTACGCTATCGTGTAGAGATAATTGCGGTACTTTTTGTCCGTCTCGTCGATCGCGCTCTCGTCTCTGTCCCAATAGAGTTGAACTATTTTGTCATCCTCAAGCAGAGCGTTTTTGTTTCTTTGATTGTTTTCCATGGTGCATCCTTTCGTTTTTCGTTAGGGTCCTCTATAAATACAAGTCGCAAAAATAAGCGCGGACCGGACACGAAAAACGGGGTAAATATAAAAAATATTATTTATTATAAATATTATACATCGCAAGGCACAAAATGTCAAACATAAACAGTTCAGTTACAGCCGTATGATTTAATAATTATTGACAAATTCACGATCTCATGATATAATGACATTGTACCGTAAAACCATCAATACATATCTTACAAGGAGGCAACATGAAAAAATTTTTATCTTTACTCGTTATTATCGCACTTTGTCTTGGCTGCACGGCAATGATAACCGCGTGCGATAAGGAAAAAGAAGAAGAAAACGTTGAAAAAGAAATCGCCGGCACTTACGAAATGACCGACATTTCGGGAAGCATCGTCTACAATGGCGAAACAACGACGCTTTCAAAGGATCTGTATGACTACTACCGCATCATTTTCAACGAGGACGGCACCGCAAAGGTTGAAAGCAAGGGTGCAGGCACCACGGCAAAGGTCGAGCAGGACGGCACTTGGAAGTGGACGGGAGAAAAGATCGAGCTCCGAAGTGAAAATAGCGGCGTGACCGTTGTCGAAGAAATGGAATGGGATGACGGCGTTATTACTTATACGGCAAATCAGTCTGCACAGGGCATGACCGTTACCATGACCATTACACTTGAAAAGCAATCATAAAATTAAAGTAAAACAGCTCATTCCCACGGGAATGAGCTGTTTTTTCAGCCGCCAAGTGCTGAACATATAATTATTCCGTTACCTTCAGGCTGAACGCGGGTGCGGGGAGATTATTTCCGCCGCGCAGGTCTGCATTCTCGGGGGTAACTATGGGAAAATACGCGTAATTTATCTGCGATGCGTCCACGCCCTCGGGTACGTCTACTGTGACGGCACAGCGGCTGCTTATTGTTGCCTTCACGGGCGTCTGGCTGTCGCGCGCGCCGACCGAGAAGCCCTGAACGCTCTTGTCAAGGCTGCCCACGGGATCAAGCCCCGACACGCAAAGTCCCGCAGAGACATTAGTAAAGTCGACCGTTATCCTTGTCTTGTCCGACGAAAGTCTTGCAGATACGGGCATAGGCGAGGAGACCTCCGTTTCCTTCCCTACGCCGTACTCACGGGCAAGGATAAGGGCGGCAAGTCGCTCTCCGACCTCGAGCTTTCGGGGGGAGTGCGCCCAGTCCTCATAGTCCTCGGGAGAGCCGAGGTCCATGGAAACAGTCAGCGTGGAATTGGGAATAAGCTTTAATGCGTCCACCTGCTTTACGCGGATGACGTCAAGCCACGGGAAGAACTGCGCGCCCTCCGAGCGATAGCTTGAGATCTGAATATTGTAAAACGGGAAGTCTCTGCCAAATCTCTTGCGCTCGTCTGCAACAAGAAGCGCAAGCTCAAGGTCGTATCTCTGTGCAAGGTTAGGGTCTCCGCCCTCGCTCTCGCCCTGGAAATACATCATTCCCTTGAACGGGAGCTTCAAGAACGGGTGAATGAGGGTGTTATAATATCCCGCCTCGCGCACGTTTGCGCCGTAGTTGTAGCCTATCTCATGCGCTACGTCCTCGGGAAGCAGCTCGCGAATACACGCGCCTCCCGCACACATCATGACGATTCCAATGGGCACGTCGGTCTTTTTTATCATTTCTCTGCCGAAATAATATCCCATAGCCGAGAAGGACAATGACGCCGCCTCGTCGGGGCGTTTCCAGCACCATTCGGGGTTAATTACGTCGGGCTGAGGTGCTTCGCAATATTCCTGATGGGTATAGACGAATGCCTGCGTTTGCGAAAACAGACGGAAATTGTCACCGTCGTAAAAATCAATGCTCGGAGTGAGCGTCATGCAGGGCGCGAGGTTGAGCTCGGCGTTTGACTGACCGCCTATAAACCATACGTCGCCCACGAGTATATCCTCAAATATGACCTCATGGCCGAGATCGTCGTATATTTTCATGGTCTGCCCCTCGTAAACGCAAAGGTGGGGCAAAAAGCGGAGAGACCATACGTTGTCCTCACCGACGGTGGTGAAGCTTCCCTCACCCATAAATTCGCCCTTGACGGTGCTGCCCACGGCAGTTGAAAAGCCCCATACCGTAATGGGCTGCTCGCGTTGGAGCACCATGTGGGACGAGAAAACACCCGACACCTTAAATTCGGGGCATATCCACGTGTTTTTTGAGCTTGCATCGGCAAGCTTTTTTTCGCTTGTCGGAAGCGCGGGAGACGTTTGTGACATAATTGTACTTCCTTTTTTGGAGTTTTATTAGTTTGATTATAGCATTTTTGCGGTGGAGTGTCAATGTTTTTTATGTGACTTTCTGCCAATAGCAGCAGAAAGTCACCAAAGAATGCCACAAAGGGAGGGAGGTTGCGATTCCTCCCTCCCTTTTGATACCCACCCACACAAACGCTTACTTGGGCACCGTTTATAACAGTTAAGACGTATTTGTAAATATTTTTTCGATTACAATAGATTTATCTAATCTTTTTTTCGAAAAGTTTTTGAAAGGGGTGTTAATTTGCAAGCAAATTGGGGGGAACTTTTTTTCAAAAAGTTCCCCCCGCATATCCTCTTAAATTATGAAAGCAACGCGCGGTCGTTTGCAAATTCCGCACCCGATGCCTTTGAGAAGGCATCGAGAAGCATCTCAACGGTGAGATTTTTCTTTTCCTCTCCGCTGATATCGAGAATTATTTTGCCCGCGTTCATCATGATAAGTCTGTTACCGTGAGTGATAGCGTCCTTCATGTTGTGAGTTACCATAAGTGTTGTAAGCTTATTTTCGGTAACTATTCTGTCGGTTATCTCAAGCACCTTTGCGGCGGTCTTGGGGTCAAGTGCTGCCGTATGCTCGTCAAGGAGCAAAAGGTGAGGCTTGCGCATGGTAGCCATGAGAAGCGTGACCGCCTGACGCTGACCGCCCGAGAACTGACCCATTTTCGTGGAAAGTCTGTTTTCAAGACCGAGGTCAAGCTCGCGAAGCATCTCTCTGTATCTTGCTCTGTTGGAGGGCTTGAGCGACCAGCCAAGTCCTCTGCGGGTGCCGCGACATTCCGCGATAGCAAGGTTGTCCTCAAGCCACATATCCGTCGCAGTTCCCATTCTGGGGTCCTGGAATACGCGTCCGATATACTTTGCACGCTTATGCTCGGGGAGCTTGGTCACGTCGTGACCGTCTATTTTTATATGTCCTCCGTCAACGGGATAAACGCCCGCGACGAGGTTGAGCATCGTGGATTTTCCTGCTCCGTTACCGCCGATAACGGTTACGAAGTCACCCTCGTTGAGAGTAAGCGAAAGTCCGTCAAACACGACCTTTTCGTTTGCCGTGCCTGCGTTAAAGGTCTTTGAAATGTTCGATATCTCAAGCATTCTTCTTTACCTCCTTCTTCGCCTTTGAAAAATATTGCTTGCGGACGTAAGGAAGTCCGAGGAAAAGTGCTACAACGAGTGCGGAGAGCATCTTGAAGTATTCCGTGGGAAGTCCGAGGAATATTACGGTCTGGTATACGAACCAGTAGATAATACCGCCGCAAAGCACGCATATCTGCTTGACAACGTAAGGCGTGTTGAAGCGAGCGCAGAGCGCCTCACCTATAACTATCGCCGCAAGTCCGTAAACGATCGCGCCGCGTCCCATATCCACCGACGCACCGCCCTGCTGCTGAACGAGAAGCGAGCCTGCAAGAGCAACGACACCGTTAGAAATAGCAAGACCTACGATCTTTGTAAAATTCGTGTTTATTCCCTGCGCGCGGCTCATATTGAGATTGTTACCCGTCGCTCTGACAGCCGCGCCGAACTTGGTTCCGAGAAACAGATAAAGTCCAAGTATCACGACAGCCGCAAACGCCGCCAATATACCGAGCGTGATAAATATTTTTCCGTTGGAGACAGCAACATCCGAGGAGATAAGGAGCTTGTCCCCGAATTTAAGTCTGGGCAGACCGAGGTTGGCCTTGCCGCCGAGTATGATAAGATTTGCGGACCAGAGCATGAGCTGTGTCAAAATTCCCGAAAGTATTGCGGGAATACCGAAAAACACGTGTATAAGTCCCGTCACCGTGCCCGTGAGTGCACCCGCCAGAAGCGCGCACAGCATCGCTATCCAAATATTTACTCCGTTCGTAACGAGCACCGCGCATACGGCAGCACCCGTTGCGATAGAGCCGTCGACCGTGAGGTCAGCAACGTCCAGAATTCTGTACGTTATGTAGACGCCTATCGCCATCAAGCCCCAGACCAATCCCTGTGCCGCGGCACCGGGAAGCGTCCCAAGCCAAGCCATAATATCCATTGTGAAAATTCCTTTCGATTGGGTTTTCGGGCAGCCCGTCAGCCGTCCGATTTCTGCAAATGAACAGTTTGTGCCTTACCCTGCGGTAAAGCACAAACTCTTTTTTATTGTAAGAACCGATTATCCGATAGCAACGTATCCCTTTGCCTCGAGAGCGTCGGTGTCAATGCCGAGCTGCGCGCACTTTTCGGGATTATACATCTTCGTGAAGGTGGTTACACTCTCAATAGGCATTTCCGAGATATCGGCTTCGCCCTTGAGAATCTTTACTGCCATCTTACCTGTTATCTGACCAAGCTCGTAGTAGTCGATGGAAAGAGTTGCAACGCCGCAGCCCGAGCAGATACCCGACTCGCCCGCGATAAGGGGCGTGTCGCCGATAGCACCGTCAATTGCGTCGGGAGAGTTAGCAGCGAGGTTATCCGTAGGAACGTAAAGCACGTCTGCCCATGCAGCGGCAGCCGCGGATACGGAGCTCATTTCGGTAGCGTCAGCGTAACCGAACTTCTGGCACTCGATGCTCTTGCCCTCAAGGTATTCCTTAACGACGGTTACCTGGTACTCGGAGTTGGGCTCGGATGCACAGTAAAGAAGTCCTACCTTCTTGGTATCGGGGAAAAGCTCAAGGATCATATCCGCCTGCTTGTCAAGAGGAGCGAGGTCGGTGGTTCCCGATACGTTGCCGCCGATAGTTCCGTTGAAGGAGTCAAGCTGAAGAGCGGTCATGTAGTCCGTAATGGACGTTCCGAGAACGGGAATGGTCTCCGTTCCGTTAACAGCCGCCTGAAGAGCCGCGGTCGCGTTACCGAGGATAAGGTCAACGTCCTTGCTTACGAGGTCCGTTACCATAGTCGTACATACGGAGGGCTCGCCGTTGGCGGTTCCGCCGATAAATTCTACGTTTTCCTCGCCAAGCTCGGCGATTATTGCGTCCTTGAAGCCCTTTGTTGCCGCGTCAAGCGCAACGTGAGGGATAAGCTGACAGATACCTATCTTGTATTTGCCGTCATCCGCTTCTTCCTTATCGCAAGAAGCAAAAGCAAGCGTCATGCTCGCGATCATGCAAAGAATAAGTGCAAGTGAAATAATTTTTCTGAGTTTCATAACGATGTCTCCAAAAATATAAATTTGAATATGTATTCCGCTTTAGTTAAGTGAAATATACATTGATTATATCACTTTGCCTCTTTCTTGTCAACAAAATTTTATAAATTTTCTCACATTGGTCCGCAAAAAGAAAAAGTTTGGACGATGTTCACAAAAACACCGTCCAATGTATTTTAGTTTGCCCCTATGCTTTGGCTATATCAACGATAATATCCACGCATTTGTCAATTCCTATCTTTGCCGAGTCAAGAGATATATCGTAATTCTCGCACAGACCCCATTCGCGCATGGTGAACGAGCGGTAGAACACCTTTCTCTTGGTGTCCTTGTCTCTCAGTCTGTCCTCTATCTTCTTGTCCGTCTCGCCGTAGAGCTTGACTACTCTCTCGGCGCGGCTCTTCATGTCCGCGCGGATAAAGACGTGCAGGCAGTCCTCACGGTCACGGAGAATATAGTCCGCACCTCTGCCGACTATAACGCAATTACCCTCGTCGGCAATAGCCTTTATGACGTTTGACTGAGCTATCTGCACCTGATTTGCAAAGGAAAGTCCGCCGTACGCGTCACCTCCCGCATTGACCGCTATGGAATACAAAAAGCTGTTTTTGTGGGTAGCGTATTCGTCGTATTTTTCAACTATTTCCTTGGAAAGTCCGCTCTCCTCGGCAACGTGCATGATAAGCTCCTGGTCGTAAAACCTATATCCCAGCTTCTCTGCCACCGCGCGTCCTATGCTTCTGCCTCCGCTTCCGAATTCACGGCTGATAGTGATTATTTTCTTTGCCATAACAGCTCCCCCTTATTATTTGACCGTGCAAAAATGCACTGCTCTACACTTATATTTTAGCATATTCCCGCAATTTTGTCAATGCCCCCGTCACGGAAACCCCTGCTCTTCGGCTTGAGAGAGTACCGTGTTGACAAATTCCGGTTTTAGTGGTATGATATACTGGTAAGAAATTTTGGAGGTGCGAGATGCAGGCAAAGGAAAAAGTGATACTCCCATACAGCAAAAGGCTGACTGTCCCCGCAATAGTGCTCGGTGCAGTCTCACTGTCGCTTGTCATATCCGCAATAGCCGCAAGCATACCCTTGCTATGGCTCGTGGCTGCGGCGTTTCTGCTTGCTTCCGTATCCTTTCTGATACAGAGCAAGCGCGTCCTGCTTGACGGCAAACGTATCTGCGTCAAGCATTTTATGGGCATAATCAAGGAGCAGAGCTTTGAGCCCTCAGAGTGCGGATTTTTCGTTGCATCTACCGCTCCTCTCCGAAAGCCCACGTATATTGACAAAAGGGTCATGCACCGCAAGGTCACTCCCGAGGAAAAGAAATATATATATATTTCGGAATACGTGCTTTCAAAGCAGGAGCAGGAGGGCTCACAGTATATCTTTGGCGAGCCCGTGCTTATTCTTGAATACTCCGACGCTCTTTACGCCTCTCTCTCCGCAGCCTTTGAGTTCAACTGCGAGCCGTTTTCGGACGAAGAGAAAAAAACTGTTGACAAATAACTGCACGGGGTTTATAATACAAGGGTTGAATTTTTGAGAATTTGGAAGGATAATTATGGGATTTACCGCGCTTTTTATTACTGCCGTGGCTTTGGCTATGGATGCATTTGCAATTTCCATATGCAAGGGACTCTCCGCAGGCAAGGCGACGTTTAAAAATATCATCACCGTAGGGCTCTATTTCGGCGGATTTCAGGCTATAATGCCACTACTCGGATATTGGCTTGGGAGTAGCTTTTCATCTCTGGTATCAAACGTCGCGCCTCTCGTCGCGTTTGGACTTTTGCTGGTTATTGGAATAAATATGATAAAGGAATCATTTGGCTGTGAGGACTGCTCCGACGCAGATTTCTCGCCCAAGGCAATGATACCTCTCGCGGTCGCCACGAGC
>JAFTKY010000047.1 GCA_017453005.1 Clostridia bacterium
CGTGAAATAATCGGTTATTGATTACAAACGGGAGGAGCAAGCCATTATTTGCAAGCAAATCCCCTCCGCTGCAACCAAATGTTGCAGCCCCTCCCCTACAAATCAACTCTGCACTCTGCACTCTGCTCTCTGCACTCTACACTGACGGGAGGAGCAAGCCATTATTTGCAAGCAAATCCCCTCCGCTGCAACCAAATGTTGCAGCCCCTCCCCTACAAATCAACTTTGCACTCTGCACTTTATCCGCTCTGCGCTCAAAAAATTCGGGTGAGCCATGCGGCTCACCCATCATCTTAATAATCCGTATTTATGCCGATATCCTTTATCGACCTTGCCCTGCCGAGATTTTTTTGATTTATCTCAATGCCGTCAAAAATCGCCTGACACTTTTCAAGATACATCTTGGTTACAAGCGAGGAATTGAAATTTCTGAACCACTTTTCGTTATTTTCGTCCGCGTACGCGCCGTCGTCAAGCGCGTATTTTCTAAAGACGTGGTAGCCGTCCTCAGCCTCAACCACGGCTATCTCTCCGACGTCCATTTCCTTGAGCTTATGGAGCATTTCATGCATATAGCTCTCATAGGTCACGCTCTCTATATCCGACATATATATGCCGCTTGACGTGGCAAAGCTCTCGGAATAATCCGTGTTTACCGTTGGGTCGCTTCCCTTTTGTTCAAAGGTCTTGAAATCCTCTTTATCTATGCTGCAAAGGTCGGTTACAAGCTGATATCTCTCGGACATCTGTGCATCCGTGTAGAAAAACTTCTTGGGTGTGCCGTTCTCCAAAACAAAGTGCGTAACGCCGTTTTCGGTATCGTACAGATACTCGCCCGTTTCCTTGTCATACGCAATAGTTACGTCGTAGCTGTCGCGGTTATACATCCCGTCGCCGTCGTCGTCACGCTTCTCGCCGTTTTCATAGTCGTAGAGCGGCTCACCCGTCTCGCCGTCAAAATATATCACGTATTCATTACCGTGTGCGTCAGTCTCACATTCATACTCATAATAGAAATTTCCCACGAGTATATGCTTGAAGCGGTAGTAGTTCTCCTCGTAGTAGTCCTGCTTTACTCCGTCACCTATTTTTGTCGCACCCGAGCCGCCGTAGATATATTCCTGAACGTACTGCGCCTTTGCCTCGGCTATATATATCTCGCGGAGTGTATCAACGTCAACCCCATACTCCGCAAGAATTTCGTTGAATTTATCCTCCGAGCCGTCACCCACGTAGCCAAGGTCAATATAGAGCTGTATCGCCTCGTCTATCTGCGTATAATATTCCTCGGGCAGACCGCTTATGTCCCCGTCCTCTACAAGCCCGTCAAATATGACGAGCGAGGCAAGGTACACCTTGCAGTTTTCAAGTATCGCCTCGTTGTAATACTGCTCACGGGTCTTGTCCGTTCCCTCCTGGAGCTCGCCCCAGAAGTCCTCGGAGCTTACGTCATACTTTGACTTGTAAAGCTCGCCCTTCATTCTTGAGAGCATAAATTCGTAGAAATCCACGCGCAATTTCTGCTCGCCGTGCTTCATGATGACGGGACTGCGCCGCGAGAGCGTCACTATCGCGAGTGTGCCGCCGACAATAGCCGCCACAAGGCAGACCGATATGACGCACAGCAAAAATATCCTTGCCCTTTTACTTATTTTCTTTTGACCTTTATCCATTTCTGTCTCCCATCAATAGAGAATATTCGAGGCAACGTCCTTCATATCGGGAAGTAGGTCCAAAACCTCATCGTCAATGCTTATCAGACCCTCGTATTCGCGGCACTTCTCCGCAAAAAGCATATCAACGAACTCCGCGTCAAAGCCGAAAAAGACCTTTTCGTGTCTCTCGTCCGCATACGCCGCCTCGTCATGCTCGTACTTGTAAATTATATGAAAGCCCGCGCCCGAATCCACGACACGGCACTCGCCGTCCTGCATTTCTGTCAGCGCCGCCGCTATCTCGTCAAGATACGCCGAATAAGGGCTTTGCGCCTCGTAAAAGCCCGCCTCCGTGCGAAGATACAGCTTCTCGTGTCCGTCCTCGCCCTCGCTGTATCTGTCTATCATATCCTCAAATTCAGCCTCCGTCTTTTTGCCCGACGCAAGCTCTTCTGCCCACTCGCCAAGCTCGTCTATCTTCTCGGCGGTGTGGTATTCTATTATCTTTTCGTCGTCCTTGTCAAGAATATATTTGGGATATCCCGTCTTATCGTAGGCGATTTTGCCGTCCTCGGTGTAATACACCGTGTCCCCGAACTCGTCGCACTCAAGCTTGCCCGAATCGTAGACGTCCTCTCTCGGCACGCCAACCTTTGTGTCGTATGCAATTTTGTTTGCCTTTTCGTCGGTGTAGTAGACCGTATCTCCGTTATCATCGGTCACGGTCTTGTAGTAGTACGCCGCGATAAAGACCTGCTTGTAGCACGCAAAGCTTTCTTCAAAATACTCCTGCTTTCTCTGCTCGCCGTTCTCCGCCTTCAATCCGTCCGTGCCGAAATAATACTCCTTGAGCTTTTCCATTTTCAGCTCGCCCGTGTATATTTTCTCAAGCATCTTTATATTCACGCCGTACTCGGAAAGCAGCGAATTGAGCTTGTTTTTTGAGCCCGCAAGCTCAACAAGGTCGTCTATGGAAGCCTTTATCTGATTTTTTTCGTCATCTGACAGCTCAAGCCCCTCCTTGTCAAAGAGGTACTGCGCTATCATATAGCGTGACGCCTCCTCAAGAGTGCGCGTCTTATAATACTCGTCGAGCGTAAGCCCCTGCGAATTCATGATAGTTCCCCACCACGCAGACGAGGAAACGCCATATCCGTAGCTCTGGAGCAGTCCCTTCATTCTCGTCATGAAGAACTCTATTTCATTGACGCTCAGGGACACCCCGCTCTCCTCTATCTCCATGACCTTTTTGCCCGAGCATGAGGTCAATGACAGCGCCGAAAGGAGCAAGACGCACACAAGCGCGAGTGATATTATTTTTTTTGACATAGTCAAGTCACCTCCGAATATATCAAAACCTATCCTTCATTATACCCCGAAAAAATAACTATTTCTTTTCGCTTTTTTGTACTGTTTCGATATATTTTTCAAACAATTTGTTAATAAGAGACGTCGCATTCTCCCCCGGCTTTAATCTGAACACTATATAAGTCTCGCCCATCTGTCCCATCACAACGCGCAGTCTGTTGCCCGCAAGCTGCGACATGACACTCCACACGTCCATATCAAAGTCATCAATATACATTCTGACCTCGTTACCCATCTGGGTTATCTGCTTTATGGAAAGCTCAATGGCGCGCGCGCGGATAAGCGCGATACGTAAGAGATTTTCAACCGAATTAGGCAGCTCACCGAAGCGGTCAAGCAGCTCGTCGGCAATATCGTCCATATCGTACTCGTTCTGTATGAGCGCAATTCTCTTGTAAAGCGCCATTCTCTGCGAGGGGTATTTTACGTATTTGTCGGGTATGAACGCGTCGTAATTGAAGCTGACAACGCAGTCCTTTTTTTCCACCTTGACCTCGCCCTTCTCCTCAAGCACCGCGTCGCTGAGGAGCTTGATATAGAGGTCGTAGCCTATAGCGTCAAGATGACCGTGCTGCTCTGCTCCGAGGAGATTTCCCGCGCCGCGTATCTCCATGTCGCGCAGGGCTATTCTGAAGCCCGCGCCGAACTCGGTGTACTCACGCACCGCCTCAAGTCGCTTTTGCGCTATCTCGGACACGGACTTGTCCTTTGGGAAGGTAAAGTACGCGTACGCGCGGCGCGACGAGCGTCCCACTCTGCCTCGTAGCTGGTGAAGCTGGGAAAGTCCGAGACGGTCTGCCCTGTTGACTATGAGCGTGTTTGCGTTGGGTATGTCTATACCCGTCTCGATTATGGTGGTGGAGACGAGAATATCTATCTCGCCCGTGAGCATTTTGCTCCATATATCCTCAAGCTGCTCCTTGTCCATTTTTCCGTGTGCGACGGCAATCTTTGCCTCGGGAATATCACGGGCAAGAGACGCCGCAACGCTGTCAATGCTCTCCACGAAGTTATGAAGGAAGAACACCTGTCCTCCGCGGCGAAGCTCACGCTTTATCGCCTCGATAATAATGACGTCGTCGTATTCAAGCACGTAGGTCTGCACGGGAAGTCTGTCACCCGGCGCTTCGTCAAGAATAGACATATCGCGTATTCCGCCCATAGCCATATTCAGCGTTCTCGGAATAGGGGTCGCCGTGAGCGTCAATACGTCAATATTCGTCGCCATCTGCTTGAGCTTTTCCTTTTGAGCCACGCCAAAGCGCTGCTCCTCGTCTACTATGAGAAGTCCGAGGTCACGGAACTGTACCTCTTTTCCGAGCAGCTTGTGTGTTCCTATAATTATGTCAACGTCGCCGCGCGCAAGACGGCGGAGCGTCTGCTCCTGCTGCTTTGGTGTGCGGAAGCGGGATATCATATCCACGTTGACCGCGAAATTTCTCATTCGGCTGACCGCCGTCTGATAATGCTGAAGCGCAAGTATGGTGGTAGGCACGAGTATCGCCACCTGCTTGCCCGAAAGCACCGCCTTGTATGCGGCGCGGAACGCGACCTCGGTCTTGCCGTAGCCAACGTCACCGCAAAGCAGTCTGTCCATAGGGACGGAGCGCATCATGTCCTGCTTTATATCGCTTATAGCGTCTGCCTGACAGTCGGTCTCGTCGTAGTCAAACGCCTCCTCAAAGCTCCTCTGCATCTCATCGTCGGGTGCAAAGGCGTATCCTGGCTTACGCATTCTCTCGGCGTAGAGCTTTATAAGCTCCTTCGCCATCTCCTTGACCGCGCCCTTTGCGCGCGCCGTCGCCTTTTTCCAGTTCTCGCCGCCCATTTTGGAGAGCTTGACGAGCCCGTCGTCCGAGTGCGCGCCGATATATTTTGACACAAGGTCAAGCTTTTCAACGGGCATACAAAGTCTATCCGTGCCCGCGTACTGAATATTGATGTACTCGCGCGTCACTCCCTCAATAGTCAGCTTCTCAATTCCGAGATATCTACCTATTCCGTAGGTCTCGTGTACGACGATGTCGCCCTCGTTAAGCTCCGCGTAGGACAAAATCGCCTTTCCGTCGCGTCTCTTTTTTCGCGACCTGCCCGTCTTTGCGGGGGCGTTGAGACTGCCCGTACGCGCGTCTGTATTCGTGGTCACGACGGCAATTCTCGGGCTGATAAGCTCATATCCGAAAAGGCACTCGCGCCACTTGATATAAATTACGTTTTTGGGTATCTCCGACACGGAGCGGTCGTGCTCGCGGCTCTCGACCACCGCCTTGAAATCCGCCTCCTGCAATATCTCGCAGAGATTTTTCGCGCTCGTCTCGTTCTCTGCCATGACGATAACGCGATAGCCGCCTCTCATGTACGCAACGATGTCCTCGCAGAGCAGATTGTAGTTGTCCGCGTATACCACGGGCTGACGGGTGCGGAAGCCGAACATTCCCGAAAGCCGCTTGTCGCTGACGCCGTATGCAAGCGAATCCACGTGCAGAGTTACGTGTCTGTCGCAAAACGCCTCAAAATCCGACGCGGGCTTTGAGTATTCCGCAAGCTTTGACGAGAGCAGACCGCTCTCGATAAGGTCTATTATCGCCTGGTTTTTGTGCCATACGTCAGCCTTCAGCCTGTCCTTGACGGCTCCGCTGTTGCGTATCAGCACAAGGGATTTTTCGTTAAAGTAATCAAGTAATGTCTGCTTTTCGGGGTAGACCAGCGAGATGTATTTATCCGCGAAGTTTATCTCACTGCCCTTTGCCGAAAGACTTGCTCTCTCGCCCCTCAGCTCCTCCTCGGAGCGGTCATCGCGACAGACCTTTATCTGTGAGTTGACTGCGCGGAGAATATGCTCCCTTGCCTCATCGTCCACGATTATCTCGCGCGAGGGCGCAAAGGTCAGCTTTTCTATGGAGATAAGCAGACGCTGGGTATCAACGTCAAAAATACCCATTCTGTCTATCTCGTCGTCAAAAAATTCAATTCTTACGGCGTACGAGCCCTTGTATTCGGTTCTGTCGCTCGCAAGCACGCGGCAGAAGGGCGGGTACAGGTCAACTATACCGCCGCGGCGGGCAAACTGTCCCGAGCCGTCAACCATCTCAACCCGCACGTATCCTGCGTCAACAAGTCTTTGTGCAAGGGCTTCGGGCTCAATTCTCGTGTCGTAGTCAAGCGAGACGGTGTTGTCCCTCAGCATCTGCACGGGCATGGTAAAGCCCAGCGCCGTGTCGGGGGTGGTAAGGACCACGTCGTACGCGCCGCCGAGAATACCCGAAAGCACCTCAAGCCTCTCATGCTCGTACTCATGAGAGGCGCTGATGTTATGAAAGTTGAGGTCGCGCGAGTTATAAAACGCCGCACGCTTGCCGAATTTTGAGAAGGTGTTGCGAAGCCGCACGCACTCCTTCTCCTCAGCGCAGACAATGAGTGCAGGTAACTTTCGTACCTTCTCGGTGTCCTCAATAAGCGCAAGACACAGCGCGTCCGCCGCACCGGGACAAAGTCCCCCCGCAAGCGCGGGCAACGGCTTGTCCGTAAAGTTCTTTTTAAGCACCGAAAGCAGTTGGGAATATTCGCTGTCGGCACGGATGGTATCGGTTAATATGTTCATGTTTTACCTTATTTTTTAGAGTTGCAAATCTGCATGGCGGCATCCACATCGCCGCAAAGTATCTTTTCAAGTCCGTCGTAGGCTACGACGAAGCAGTCGTATATATTTTTCTTGTCCTGCTCGGAGAAATTGCCAAGCACCCAATCCGCCATATCGTAATCGGGGTGGGGCTTTTTGCCAACGCCGAAGCGGATACGGGGGAAATTGTCGGAATTCATGCGCAAAATTATAGAGCGAAGTCCCTTTTGTCCTCCGTCCGAGCCGCTCTTACGCACGCGGATACGCCCAACGTCAAGGTTGACGTCGTCGGAAAGCACGATTATGTTCTCCACGGGCACCTTGTAAAAGCTCGCCGCCTCAACAACCGCGTCACCCGACAAATTCATCATGGTCTGGGGCTTCATGAGCAGAACCCTCTTGCCTGCAATAGTCCCCTCGCCCACGAGAGCCTTGAACTTTGAGCGGTTCACCGTCGCGCCGCATCTCTGCGAGATATAGTCCATAGCGAGAAAGCCCGCGTTGTGACGGGTATAAAAATACCTGTCCCCGGGGTTGCCGAGACCTACGATTATATGCGTTATGGGAGCAGTCTGCCTCTGCTCCTTTTCCTTTTCTATTTTCTTGAAGATGTCAAAAATGTTGGACATATTTTTCTCCTATATAAAATTCAATCTTTAATTATCCTTGCGCGGAGCACTCTGCACTCACGGGAGGAGCAAGCCATTATTTGCAAGCAAATCCCCTCCGCTGCAACCAAATGTTGCAGCCCCTCCCCTACGACGAAATAAACAAAATAATCTTTGTAATCAAAAATGGTGCATCCTCATCCGTCTTTGCCTGCGGCAAA
>JAFTKY010000048.1 GCA_017453005.1 Clostridia bacterium
AATTAAGCACACGGAATTTCTTGATATACATGGTATCGTCACCCTCGTCGGTGCTTGCATCCTTCATGTAGCACAGAGAAAGCTCGTAGGTTCCGTCCTTGGGTGCAACGTAAGCATAGCAGGTCTCCCATTCCTCGCCAACGCCCGATATCTGGAACATCGCTTCTCTGTCAACGAGAACGTGAAGCAGGTCGGAGCCGAGCTCTGAGGATGACCAGTAATCAAACGCGATAGCCTCTCCCGCCTTGAGCTCGACGTTCGCGTATATTATCGAATATGTGGAATGCTTGAATGCGTTGGAGGTCTTGATACAGTCAACGCCGTCCTTCTTGCCGATTATGAAGGGCCATGCATATTCAGCATCCTTGTCATTCGTCTCGGGAGCAAAGGTAACGTTTACGTTGCCGCTATTGATAACTGCTGAAATCTCGTCAGATGAAGGCATGGAGATGTTGGGCTTTTCAACGGGGGTGAGCACGGAGGGGTCCGTGATGATCTGCTGCTCGTAGTCATCCGCAGTAAAGTGATCGAATATTGCTTTGAACTGATATCCGGACATAGCACCCGTCACGATAAGACAAACAACGCCGTAACGGTCAACGATTATTGACGTGGGAGCACCTGATGGCTCAAATTTTGCAATAATTCCCTGCTCGTCATATGCTACGGGGAACGTGAGTCCGCCTTCGGGAAGATCAGCCGCGTAATTTTCCATAAACGCCGCTATATCCTTATCGGTATCCTGAGGAGACAGTGCCATGATCTCAACTGAATCTCTGTATTCCTTATAGACCTCGTCCATCTCGGGGAATTCCTGCAGACAGTAAACGCATCCGTCATACCAATAGTTGATGAGGACCATCTTCTTTTCCTTGAGGACCTCGGAAAGAGTGAGCTCCTCGCCATCGTCATACTTTTTGATGGTAAAATCGTGCATAATGCTTCCAAGCTTGTAGGTAGCGGGAGCATTCTCGCCGACTACAACGCCCGACGTAAGAATAACATCTGCCGTGCCGTTGACAAAAGCATAGCTCTCCTCTGCCTTATAGCCCTCGGGCATAGTCGTTACGACAGCCTTGTAGGCATCATTTTTGGGAAGCTCGGTGGTGCCTGTTCCGTTTTCGTCGGTGGTAATATATCCAACGATGTTCTCACCGTTGTAAATGAATACCATAACGTCCTTGAGCGCCATTCCGCCGGCGGATTTCACGTTTATCCTATATGATATCTTCGAATTGTCAACGGGTGCCTCGGTAGGTGCCTCGGTGGGTGCGGACGTAGGCGCAGACGTAGGTGCGGACGTGGGCTTTTCAGAGGGCTTTTTGTCACCCTTGTCACAGCCGACAAGCACCGTGCAGAGCATCGCCGCAAACATTGCAGCTACCAACAAAAGCGAAAGAATTCTTTTGGTTTCTTTCATAAACAATCTCCTTATGCTAAAGTGTTTTCTAAAAAATTCTTCATATTTTATATATGCGTTGCATGGAAATATCAAAAAATATCCATCATACAAGCAAATTCTCTTAAAAGTATAGCATAATCAACTTGCAAAGTCAACGGTTTAATTGTTAAAATTTATGAACGGTCATATTTACAAAATATACATGAATTTTTTTCGCGCTTATGATATAATGTTAATTTGTATAATGGTGTAGTATGGTTTACTGCGCCCAAATCCAAAAGAAAGGCTAAAAAAGCACACAGATGATGAAGCAAAAAACACTCAAACGAGTGGCCATATCAATTATGGTCACGCTGCTTGTGGCGTCAATGGCTCTGACTCTATGTATGTCGATGCTGAAGGAGAGCGCCGCGGCGTCATCCACCTCATCGCCATTCATTTCTCTGTCAGGAAACGACATTAACACCAACAAGGAAGAATTTTACGACGATTCGGTAATTTACAAGCTGCCGGATACGGTCAAGGACACAGACACTATCTCGCTTATCGTAGACGTCAAGCAGGCTTCCCTGCTCGACGCATACAAAACGCTTGACGCGGATATGTCTGTTGCCGAGTATTCTCTCACGGACGAGGCGGCTGCGATAAGAAGCAATATCGCGTCGCTCAGAGACGAATTGCTCGCAGAGCTTGACAAGACCGAAATCAAATACGGCACGGGCGCGTTCTACTCAACAGTGCTCAGCGGATTTGAAATTACCATCAAGGCTGCTGATTTCAAGGAGACCTGCGAGGTATTCGGTGACCGCGCAAACGTTATCGTCAGCGAGGTATACAATGCCGCAGAGACACAGCTCGTTGAAAACGAGGTTGACGTTTACGATACGGGTATCTTTGACAGCTCGGATTTCGGCTATGACGGCACGGGTATGGTAGTCGCGGTTCTTGATACGGGTATCGACTACGGTCACACCGCGTTCTCTCTTGAGAACTTTACGGCAGACAGAAATAAGCTCGGTCTTACCTTTGCAGAGGTTGAGGCACTTATGGCAAGCCACTCCTTTGCGTCCGAGCGTCTTTATCCCGGACTTACCGCATCCGACGTTTACGTCAACGAGAAGATTCCCTTTGGCTTTGACTACGCGGACTACGACCCCGACGTTTTCCCGATAAAGCAAGACCACGGAACGCACGTTTCGGGTATCATAGCGGGTAAGGACGATACTATCACGGGCGTTGCTCCCAATGCACAGCTCGTTGAAATGAAGATATTCTCTGACGTTCAGGATACGGCGATAGCTTCTTGGATACTTACTGCGGTTGAGGACTGCGTGCTTCTCGGCGTTGACGTTATCAACATGTCGATAGGTACCAGCTGCGGCTTCAGCCGTGAGACGGATAAGGAGGCAATGTCAGGAGTATACGAGGACGTTCGTGAGGCAGGCATCAGCCTTATAGTTGCGGCATCCAACAGCTACAATTCCACGTACGGCTCCGAGAAGAACGGCAACCTCGGTCTTACCTCCAACCCCGACAGCGGCACGGTAGGTTCGCCCTCAACGTACAGCGGCGCGCTCTCCATCGCCTCCATCAGCGGTGTTAAGACCCCCTATCTTCTTCACAACGGCAAGATAGTTTACTTCACCGAGTCCTCTGACAAGTATTCCGAGGAAAAGAATTTCCTTGACGATATACTCCCCGAGGGCGTTGACGAAATGGAGATTGAATACGTGACCATTCCCGGTGTGGGACGTTACGCGGACTATTCGGGCTACAACGTCAAGGGCAAGATAGCACTCATCAAGCGTGGAGACACCACGTTTGAGGAAAAGGCTAATATTGCCGAGGAAATGGGCGCTGCGGGTATTATCATTTACAACAACGTCTCGGGTGACATAAAGATGAACGTCGGTGACATTTCCATCGCGGCCTGCTCCATCGGTCAGGACGACGGTGAGATGCTTGCGGCATCCGGAAAGGGTACTATAAAGGTAAGCCGTTTGCAGACGTCCGGTCCCTTCATGTCCGACTTCTCATCGTGGGGCCCCACTCCCGACCTCAAAATAAAGCCCGAGCTTACTGCTCACGGCGGTTCTATTCTCTCCTCCGTTCCCGGTCAGGGATATGACAGAATATCGGGAACCTCCATGGCCTGCCCCAATATCGCAGGCGCAACTGCTTTGCTTCGTCAATACATCATCGATAGATTCCCCCATCTTGCAAAGGATACAAAAGAAAACAATCAAGAGATCACAAGGATCGTGAACAGTCTCTTTATGTCCACGGCGGACATAATAATCAACAAGAACGGTCTGCCCTACGCCATAAGAAAGCAAGGCGCCGGACTTGCAAGCCTTGATAAGGCTGCCGCAACGAATGCGTACATAATTACGTACGATGAAAACGGCAACGCTATGGACAAGCCCAAGATAGAGCTTGGCGACGATCCCGAAAAGAAGGGTATTTATACTCTTAAATTTTCCGTATATAACTTTGGTGACACAGCCAGAACATATGAAATATCTACGTACGTTCTCACCGAGGGCGTAAGCGATACTAAAACAAATCAGGGCGAAACCACTGTCACCGAGGAAGCGTATTCGCTTGACGGAGCACAGATAACCGTAAGCTCCAAGAATGCAAGCGGAAACACTATAACGGTTGGTGCAAATCAGACCGTCGACGTTACCGTAACCATCACACTCAGCGACTCCGACAAGGCTTACCTTAACGAATCGTTTGAAAACGGAATGTACGTTGAGGGATTTGTAATACTCAACGCAGGCGAAGAGGATTCGGTGGACCTCAGCGTTCCCTATCTCGCGTTCTACGGCGACTGGACTGTCGCTCCCCTCTTCGACCTTGATTACTTTGAGACGAACAAGGACGAGCTTGACGACTCCATAAGCCTTCTTGACAAAACGCTCCCCGACGCGTACGCAACGCGTCCCATCGGCGGACTCAGCAGCGACTACGTAAGCTATCTCGGCTCTTATTACTTTACGCAGAACCCTGCAGACACGCCTATCGCGGCTGACAGAAAATACGTCTCCCTCTCAAATCAGGAGGATTCCGTCAACGCGCTCCGCTTTGTATGGGCAGGAATGCTCAGAGGCGCGTCCAAAATAGAAATAACCATCACGGACGACGCTACGGGAGAGATAATTTATACACAGATCGACGAGGACGTGCGTAAGTCCTACGGCGACGGCGGCTCTATCTACCCCGCTAACGTAGAGGTAGAATTCAGCGCAATCGAGCATAACCTTAAAAACAACACGTCGTACACCGTCACAATGAAGGGCTACCTTGACGACGGCAACGATGACTTTACCGATGGTGGAGACGGTGCTGATACTAACCTCAATAACACCTTCGAATTCCCGCTCTATGCCGACTTCCAGGCACCCGTCGTTACGGGCTGTGAATTCTACACGGAATACGATAATTCCTCAAAGAAGACAAAGCTCTTTGCAAGACTTGCCGTCTACGATAACCACTATGCAATGTCTCTCCAGCCCGGTTTTGTCTCTTACGATCCCACAGACGAGGTTCCCTTCACTCTTGAGGCGTTTGACAAATATCTTACCCCCATTTACTCCGAGAAAAACTCCACTACGTACGTCGTATACGAGCTTACGGACCATATCTACGATATAAAGGCAACCGCTTACAACAAGAATACCTTTACCGTCGCTGTTTATGATTACGCGCTCAATCAGGCTACGTACGAGATAGCTCTCCCCGACGAGATGGTAGATCTCTACTTCAACTTTGAGGGTGATGAAAAGTATAACGCCGAGACGGGCGTGCTCTCGCTCAGTCCCAACGAGGTCTACGAGCTTCGCCCCGCAATCTACCCCTCTACCGAATGGAGTGAGCTTCTTGAATACACCGTAACCATTCCCACCGCGGGTGAGGTTGCAAGAGTTGTGAACAACAAGCTTATCGCCGTCGCGCCGGGTACTTGCCAGGTAATCGCCACGGCGCGAGACCCCATAACAAACAAACAAAAGCAGGCGCGCTTTACACTCACAGTCCTCGGCGCAGGGGACGAGGGTTACGTCAAGTACGATAAGACCGTTGCCGAGAATTTCTCGCTTACGGGTTATTACGTTGACAAGGCGTTCTATATGCTTGACACGGATTCACGTGATATCGGTGTTACGGGAGACGAGATGAAGTTCGGCGGAAATTACTACTCGCTGAGCATGTATCCCTCCGAGGCGGTAACTCTCAGATACAAGCTTGACGCTTATTACCCGAACGACACCGAGGTAGTATTCAAATCGGGTAACGAAAACATCGTAACCGTTGATGAAAACGGTCATATCGTTGCAGTAGCGGAAGGACTTGCCTCCATCTCTGTAAACGTATTGCTTGACGGTAAGAGCACGTATTACTCGCAGTCCATAAATATTGAGGTCAAGAACCCCTGGGTCAACACAGGACCTTCGCTTACCCACTACTACGGCAACGGTGGAGTAGTTGAATTCCCCGATTCCGTTGCGGTAACAGATATCGGTCAGTACGCATTCTCTAACTTTGACTATATCGCAAAGGATCCTTCGAAGGGCGACGTCATCAACGACGATTATCCCGAGCTTACAAAGATATGGTATATCGGTGATAAGGATATTACCGTAGGCGAAAGAATACAGAAGGTAGTTATCCCCGTGGGCGTTGAGAAGATTGGCGCGTATGCATTCGCAGGTCTTATCGAGCTCAAGGAGGTAGTTATTCCCTACACCGTAACCATGATAGACCAGGGCGCGTTCTACGGCTGCTCGTCACTCACCACCATCTCCTATATGGATGAGGACGGCAATATAACGAGCGGTAACGGTCTTCGCGGTGTCAAGCTCATAAACCAGAGCGCATTCCAGGATACCAACCTCAACGGAACGTATTACCTTGACAACACGGTTGCTATCGCGGGCTACGCCTTCATGGGCAACAAGAACCTTGACGGCATAGTTCTCGGTGAAAAGACCGTATCCGTCGGTAACTACGCGTTTGCAAATAACTCCTCTCTTGAAAAGCTTGAATTCAAGGTTGATAAGATAAAGCTCGGTATATACGCGTTCTCGGGCTGCTCCTCGCTTGAGGAGGTCAGCGTCAACACCGACGTTGTTCCCGTAGGACTTTTCCAGGGTGCGAGCAATCTTGAATCGGTAGCTCTCGGTCCCGACGTTGCGGTTATAAGTGAATATTCCTTCACGGGCACCGCACTGTCCGACCTTGAGATAGATACCTCCAATAAGTATTTCACAGCTACAAATAAATATGTAACGAACAAGGCGGGAGACACGCTTATCCTCGTTCTTCCCACCGCAAGAGGTGAATTTACTCTTGATAACTCCAAGATAACCACCGTGGGCATCGGCGCGTTTGCGGGCAACAAGAGAATAACCTCCGTAAATATCCCCTCCGTCAAGCATATATCCGACTACGCGCTCGCAAATTGCGAAAATATCACGAGCGTTTCCTTCGGAAAGCTTGAGACTATCGGAATTTACGCCTTCTACGACACGGCGATAACCGCTCTTCCCTCCTTTGATAATATTGACGTTATCGGTGACTACGCGTTTGCAAGCACGAGAATAAAGAGTGTTGACATACCTGCAGGTGTTGAAATAGGCGAGGGTGCGTTTGCAGAGTGCTTCACTCTCTCTGAAATATCCGTTGGCGACAACGCCGTTATAGGCGAGTACGCATTCGGTATCAGAACGCACGATAACTGGTCCGTTGTAAAGGGTGAGGACGGCAACTACCGTTATCTGTTTGCGTCCCCCATACATTCTCTTACCATCGGTAAGAACGTAAAAATTGGAGACCGCGCGTTCTACGGCGCGTACGAGCTTGAAAGCGTAACGCTTGGCAAGGGTGCGACTATCGGTAACTACGCGTTCTACAACGCTTGCAGTCTCAAGGATATTGACCTTTCAGGGGTCAAGTCCATCGGTGACTACGCGTTCTCGGGTGACGTTTACAATATCTACACGGATAGCGCGTGCACAAGTCCTCTTCTCAATGACGAGAACGAATATATCTACGCATACTATTCGGCAGCACTTGAGAGCATTGACCTTTCCTCTGCGGACAGCATTGGCGACAGCGCGTTCGCAGGCTGTGAGCAGCTGGCAAGTGTAAAGCTCGGTGAAAAGATCAAAAATATTCCCGCAAGAGCGTTTATTGGTTGCACGAGCCTTGAAGCTATAAATCTTTCAAGGATAGAGACTATCGGCACAAACGCGTTCGCTATGAGCGCACTCAAGTCCGCCGATCTCTCCTCCGTAAAGGAAATAGACACGTACGCATTCTCTTACTGCGAGGCTCTTACGTCGGTTAAGTTCAATGCGTCGGGCGTGACGGTTGGCGAGGGCGCGTTTGCATACTCCTCAAATCTTGAGACACTCACAAACCTCAAGGGTGCGACGGAGATAGGCGACTACGCGTTTGCTTACACGTCGGTAGTCAAGGCAGACCTCACGGGTGCCGCTCACGTTGGCACGGGCGCGTTTACCAAGGAGACTGTGACGGAATTTGAGGTCACGCTTGGCGACAAGATAACATCCTTTGGTGACAATCCGTTTGCGTTCTGCCGTCTTGCTCCCTTCTCGAAGGACGAGGTAATTGAGTTCAACGGCAACAAGTATACCGTACCCACAACGACCTACGATATAAACGATAACGTAAAGGTAATAAACGGCTCGCTCTACTTCTGTGTACCGAACGGACTTGAAATGGTATGCTTTGCAGGTGAGGACGTAAACGAAAGTGTAGCCGAGGGAACGGTAAGAATTTCCGCAAACGCCTTTGCAGGCTCCGACGTGCGCACGGTTATTCTTCCCTACACGCTCAAGTCCATAGGACACAAGGCGTTCTATGAATGTAACAGCCTCAATTCCGTAACCTTCACAAGCTACGAGGCTCCCGCGCTTGAGGAGGAATACGATTTTAATTACTACTACTCCTACGACAATATTCCCGCAACAGGTGAGTTTGGCTTTATCGATACCGACGGCGTCACAGAGATATACAAGGACGGTCTTGGAATAATTCCTTACTTTATGTGGAACGTTTCCTCCCTTCCCTCCAACTTCTTCTACGGCGCAAGCTTCGTTGACTATATCGGTCACACGGACGGCTCGCTCACGATGATACACCCCACCAACGGACAGCATTACGAGACGTTCGTGACTGCTCAGTACTTTGGCACTTACGTCAAGGGCGCGGCAGCGGCTGACGAAATTACTCTCGCAGCTATCGCGGCTATACAGAAGATCCCCGCAAATGCGAGCGAGGTAACTCTTGAACACAAGGATATTGTCACAGCGGCAAGAGCTGCTTATAACAGAATAGTCAGCGACGAGCAGCGAGCTCTCGTTTCCGACTCCCTTCTCAACATTCTCAAGAATGCCGAGCAGATGATAGAGGACCTTGAGTATCTCGCAGGCGGTGACGAAGGCAGCGACATCACCGGAAGCGACAGAAATACCATACAGACAACTCTTATCATTCTTATAATCGCAGTTTCGGTTCTTGCTCTCCTTGTAGTTGCGTTGGCAGTCATCGTTATCATCTTTATGAAGAAGATAAAGAAGGGCGACTTTGCCGTCAGCTCCGAAAAGAACGAGACGAGCGATGCGGACGCCGACGGCGGCGACAGCACTCCCGCAGAAGACGGTGAGGATAAGCCAGAGGCAGATGCTGACGTCTCCGACTTCTCTGACGCAGATACAGACGCGGCAATATCTGACGCTCCCTTTGAAAAGAAGGTATACGATAAGCCCGTTGATTTTGACGATATCACGAAGGGATACGTCGACGAGGGCAAGTCTCACAAAACGCGCAAGATAATTCTTATATCCTGCGGTGCGGTAATTGCGGCGGCACTCATAATCGGCGTAATAATCGCAATAATAAACGGAAGCAAGAGCTATTTTGACACGTACGAAAAGGAAGGCTTCACCGTCAGCGTTACCTTTGATTCCAACGGCGGTACCTTCAAGGGCAGCGACTCCTCTATCGTAGACCTCTATAACCCCGACAATATCGGTGAGGACGGAATAAAGCTTCTCGCTCCCGACGACGAAAGAAGAGATAAGAACAATATCATGCAGGTCACAAATCCCGGCTACTTCCTTGCAGGCTGGTACACTGAGAGAACTCCCATTGACGAAAACGATCCCGATGCAGGCTACACCTATTCGGGCAAGTGGGATTTTGAAAATGACCGAGTCATGATCGACCCCGACGAGAGATACTCCGCCGACGAAAGCGTGCTCACGCTTTACGCGGCTTGGGTCCCCTATTACAGCTTTGAAATTTACACCACAGACGAGAGCGGTAACAGCTATCTGCTTTCTACTGTATCCGCTCTGAACCTCACCATCCCCGAGTGGCACGAGGGCGACGTCACTCTCTCTATGGATAACTTCCCCACGCGAGAGGGCTACACGCTTATTCCCGATTCCATCTGTTATTTTGACACGATGGAAAAGGTCACCGCCACCGAGGACGGCTCAAAGAAGATCATAACGGGCGAATGGGACGAGCTTACGGCAACGTCCAAAACACCCACCATAAGACTTTACACCGAATGGCAGGAGGGTAAGACCTATAATATCTACTCCGTTGACGATCTCGTCAAGAACGCAGACACGGAGGGCTATTATTACCTGCACGCAGACCTTGATTTCTCAAATACTGATTGGCCTGCTGCATTCCTCAACGGTAAGTTCAACGGAAAGATCTTCGGCAATGGCAGAACTATTTCCAACGTTTCCTTTGAGAGCACGTCAAGAAGCACACTCTCGGGCGGTATGTTCTCATCCTTCGGAGAGAGCGCTTATATTGAAAACGTTAAATTTGAAAATATCACGCACACCATAGACCTTATGGCTGTCGCTCAGGACGCAACCTTCGGGCTTCTCGCAGGCTCCGCAAGCAACGGTGCGACCTTCAAGGACGTAACTCTCAGCGGTAAGCTTGTGTTTGGCGACAACTGCTCCTCCCTTGCGGCAAGTGATAATTTCACTATTAAAACTCTCATAGGCAACGGCGATACGACGGGTATTACCGAGGACGGCATCACAGTCCAGAAGCAAAACGCCGACAACACCTCCTTTGACGTCAAGGTCAATGAGGATGGCACGGTTACCGTCGTCTCAGGCAGCTAATAACTTAATATTCAAGAAAGAAGGCAGAAAATGAAGATAAAAATCATTTCATTGACGCTGTGCATACTTATGCTGCTCAGTGTCGCTTCGGTGCTTTCTGGCTGTGGCAGCAGTAATAATCAGGCATTCGTTATAATGACTGATAACCTTGACGGTCTGTTCAACCCCTTCTACTCGACGAGTGCGTCAGACGGAACGATAGTTTCCATGACACAGATAGGCATGCTGACGTCCGGAATTGACGAGAAGGGCGACGCCACGGTTGCTTTCGGTCCGAACGAGGCGGTAGTAACGCTTGATTACACCTCAAATTACGATAGCGCCGAAAAAAGTGAAAACCCCGATAAAACAGGTGTTACGACGTACACCTTCGTAATCAAAAACGGCATTAAGTTCTCCGATGGTGAGCCTCTCACCATCGAGGACGTCCTGTTCAATATGTACGTTTACCTTGACCCCGTATATACGGGCTCGTCAACAATGTACTCGACGGACATTATAGGTCTTTCGCAGTACAGAACTCAGCAAAACCTTTCAGGCGGTGCGAGCGGTGACGAGTGGCTGACAAATGCGGCAAGAAACCGCGCGTCCAACCGTATCAAGGAGCTTATAAACGTATTTGAGCAGACTGCAAAAACTCCCTCGGGAAATTACTCTACTACCGAGGAAAAGATGAGAGCAGCGCTCGAGACCTGGAGACTTTCCGAGGGCTACAAGCAGGCGATCTCCACCGACCTCTCATCCGTCACGAACGAGCAGCTCATAGCGGACTACGACAAGACTCTGGAGCTTTTCCACAAGGAGCTTGAGTCCGACTACGAAAGCGCAAAGGAAGCGTACACGGACGAGCCCTACAAGTCTCACGGCTTTGACGAGATAACCTCCTTTATGTATATGGAGGGCTACGTTACCGTCAAGTTCGGTGACAAGGACGGCAAGCCCAACGCCGACAAGAACGTGATCCTTGAGGTACACAGAAATTATCCCGACACGATAAAAACCAAGGAGGACGCAGTAAAGTACGTTTATGATTCCAAGATCAACAACGAGCTTCACATAATCCTCTCCGCCTGGGCAACCGCTCAGGAGCTTCTCACACAGTATATGTCCAAGGCTAAGGAGGTCATCCTTAAGGAAAACACCTCCAGCGGCTCAATGACCTTCCCCAATATCTCGGGTATCGTCTCCCTCGGTCACACCTCCGATACTACGGAGGTAGAGCTTAACGGCAACACCTACAAGGTAGCTCACGAGCACAACGAGGACGGCACTCCAAAGAACGCGGATGAATACGACGTTTTACAGATAAAGATAAACGGAATAGACCCCAAGGCGGTATGGAACTTTGCGTTCTCCGTCGCGCCTCAGCATTACTACGGTGAGGGGTATACCGTGGATATCAAGGCAAACGAATTTGGCGTTGAATACGGTAGCTTTGATTACATGACCGAGGTCATTCAGTCACAGCGTAACGTAACCGTCCCCATGGGTGCGGGCGCGTATATGGCTACCAACAACAAAAACGAGGATACCGTTACAGGTACCGAGTTCTTCAGCAGTAACGTCGTTTACTTCAAGTCCAACCCCTACTTTGAGGAAAGCCTTGAGGCAAGCCTCCCTGCTGATTCCACGGTGGATTATCACGTAAATATCGACAAGGTGCGTTACCAGATAGTACCTGCCAATGACGCTCTGACTATGCTTCAGTCCGGCACGGTGCATTACGTAACCCCTCAGCTCACCAAGGAAAACGCCTCCATCCTTGACTCTATAAAGTCTAAGGGCTACGAGCAGATCGCAGTTGACCAGCTCGGCTACGGCTATATCGGTATCAACGCGGGCAAGATCCCGAACATCTATCTCCGACGCGCCATTATGGCGGCAATGGATACAAGCCTTGCGCTTCAGTACTACGATGCGGGTACGGCAGAGCAGATATTCTGGCCTATGTCCACCGTAAGCTGGGCATACCCCAAGGATGCAAGTGGCAACAACAAGCAGACAAACGGTCACTCATATCCCTATATCAAGTTCAGCGAGGAAAAGGCTATTGAAAACATAAAGTCGCTTATGTCTCAGGCGTACAATCACACGATGGGATATTCGGACTCCGACCTTCAGGTCACCTTTACGATAGCAGGCTCCGACCTTACAGACCACCCCACCTACCAGGTATTCCAGACAGCCGCAAAGCTTCTCAACGAGTGCGGCTGGGACGTTGAGGTAATTGCGGATACGCAGGCTCTCACAAAGCTCTCCACAGGCTCTCTTGCGGTTTGGGCAGCGGCGTGGGGCACGACGGTAGACCCCGATATGTATCAGGTATATCATAAGAACTCCAACGCGTCCAGCGTAAAGGCGTGGGGATATACTCAGATACTTGCAAACGAAAGCGCGTACTGGATGGAGATGGATATACTCAACGCCATGAGTGAGATAATTGACGACGCGCGTGAGACCGACGTTCAGGCCGACCGTACGGCACTTTACGAGGAGGCAATGGGCTACGTTCTTGACCTCGCTGTAGAGCTGCCCGTATACCAGAGAAAGCAGCTTTATGCTTACAACGCAAACATTCTTGACTCCACCTCCTTCCCCACCGAGATCAATCCCTATTCCTCTCCTCTTGACAGAATATGGGAGATCAAGCTCAACGAAAATGCGGGCGGTGCTACGGGGTCAGATAACACGCTCGGAATATTTATAGGTATCGGTGCAGCAGTGGTCGCCACGGGTGTTACGGTTGCCATTATTGTCAGCAAGAAAAAGAAAAAGCGCGGATACGTCATTCCCATCGACCAGATTGACGAGGAAGACCTTGACGCGTACTACGCACTAAAAAATAAGTAATCGGAGGATGCTATGGTAAAGTATATACTTAAAAGACTTGCACTGTCAGTGCTCATACTGCTTGGCGTCTCTCTGATCATCTACATTCTTATCAGATGTATGCCCGTTGACTTCGTCACCCAGAAGCTGTCGTCCATAACGACCACGGGTGCGGAGACGTCGCAGGAGCTGATAGACGCAATGATGAAGACCTACGGTCTTGACACAAACATTTTTGAGGGATACCTTGCTTGGCTTGGCAAGCTCGTCCGCTTTGATTTTGGCGAGAGCTTCAAGTACAGCGTGCCCGTTATCGACGTTATCAAGGACCACATGGGCGTATCCTTCGCGGTCGCTCTTATAGCTACGGTATTTGAATTTCTGATCGCTATTCCCCTTGGCGTTACCGCCGCAACGCATCAGTATTCAGTTCGTGACTATATCGTTACGGTACTTGTAATGATAGGTATCTCGCTTCCCTCGTTCTTCTTCGGACAGCTTCTCAAAAACATTTTCGCCATTCAGCTTGAATGGTTCCCTGCCTCGGGACTTATTGACGCGTCAAAGGATCTTTCGGGCTTCTCGCTCCTCCTTGACCAGATGTGGCACTTGTTCATTCCTATACTGACGGTTGTGATCCTGAGTATCGGCGGACGAATGAGAATGACGCGTACAAATATGCTTGAGGTACTCAACTCCGACTACATACGTACGGCGCGAGCAAAGGGACTAAAGGAAAAGGTAGTTATTTACAAGCACGCATTCAGAAACACGATGATCCCTCTCGTTACCTCCCTTGCGGGACTGCTCCCCGGACTTTTCTCGGGTGCTATTATCACCGAGCAGGTCTTCGGTCTTCCCGGTATAGGTAACAAGGCGTTTGAGGCGATGCTTGTTGCAGACATTCCCTTTATAATGGGTTACAATATGTTCTTGGCACTGCTCAGCGTTATAGGAGTTCTGCTCGCAGACCTTATGTACGCGATAGTTGACCCGAGAGTTAAGCTTGAATAAGGAGGTGCGATATGGAAGACAAAAAACTTGATCTTGAAGTAGAAGATACTCAGGAAACAGAAGAAAAGACAGAAGCTATCGCGCCCGTCGAGGAAGCTCAGGAAGAGGCAACACACGAGCAGACGTTGAAGCTCATGTCCCCCATGCAGATGGTCATTCGCCGCTTCTTCCGTTCAAAGCTCAGTATCGTTGGACTTGTAATGGTCGTTTCCCTCTTTATATTCTGTTGGGTCGGTCCTCTTATATACAGAGTATCTCCCACCGAAATAGATAAGACGGGTAAGACCGAATACACGACCAAATGGGTCGAGTACGAAGACGAAAACGGAAATATTCAGGGCTTTTATCAGGTAATTGAAACAAATCTCACGGATAATATGCTCTCCGAGCCCAGTGCCGAGCATCCTCTCGGCACGGACAAGACGGGTAAGGACGTTCTCGCGCGCCTTATGAACGGCGGAAAGATATCCCTTGGCATCAGCTTTATGGCAGTGTTTATCGTTACCTTCCTCGGAATTATTTTCGGAGGAATTGCCGGATACTTCGGCGGTGTCGTTGACAATGTCATAATGAGAATATGCGATATTCTCATGTGCTTGCCGGGATTTCCTATTCTGCTTATCGTGGGTACTATTATTGACGGTCTCCGCGAGGGCGGCATGTCAATGTTTGATTATCAGTACAAGATATATTGGCTTATGGGCTTCTTGACGCTCATTTCCTGGTCGGGAACGGCTCGTCTCGTTCGCGGTCAGATACTCTCGCTCCGTGAACAGGAGTACATGGTTGCCGCAGAGGCTATGGGATATTCCACGGGAAGAAAGATATTCAAGCATCTCGTTCCCAACGTAATGCCCCAGCTTATCGTCTCCATGACGCTCAGTCTCGGCAGCATGATACTTTACGAGGCTTCCCTTTCCTACCTTGGTCTTGGTGCGCCCGAGCAGTACGCTGCGTGGGGTACGATGATCAACGCGGCAAAGGACCCCGATATTCTTTCCAACTATTTCAACGTATGGGGCCCTCCCGGCATCTGTATTATTATCGCCGTTCTCGGTTTCAACTTTATCGGAGACGGCTTGCGCGATGCCCTTGACCCCAAGATGAGGAGGTAATACATGAGCAAGATAAAAACAAATAAAAGCTCGGACAAGCATTACCTCTCAGGCAAGGAGATACGCGCAATATCCAAGGCTAACGCCAAGGTAATGAAGGCGCTTGAAAAGAAAAAGTACAGAAAGGTTGACGAGAGCGCGTACGTCACCAAAATGAAGGATGAGAAGAACATTCTCGAAATAGACAACCTTCACACATACTTCTTTACCGACCAGGGTGTCGTTAAGGCGGTAAACGGCGTGTCCTTTGAAATTCCGAAGGGCGCGACGGTTGGTATCGTCGGCGAGTCGGGCTGCGGTAAGTCGGTCACGAGTATGTCGGTCATGAGACTGCTTCAAGGCCCTCAGGGACAGATATACTCGGGCAGCATACGCTTCAATTCCTACGATTTTAAGCGTGACGAATTCGGCAATCCCATTCCCCGCTTCAAGCGCAAGCCCAACGGCAAGATACTTTTTGAGACCGTCAAGGACAAGGACGGTAACGACGTTATCGGCAAGGACGGAAAGCCCGTTAAGGCTCCCGTACAATTGACCGATGAGTCGGGCGTTCTCATGTACGAGATGGAGGAAAAGGTATTCGATATTGCAGAGATGCCCATAAGCGAGATACACCGTATCCGCGGACGTCAGATCGCAATGATATTCCAGGAGCCTATGACCTCCCTCAACCCCGTTTTCACGATAGGAAATCAGCTTGACGAGGTCACGTTCATACAAGTCCCCGGTGCGACCAAGGAGATGGCAAAGAGACGCTCGCTTGAAATGCTTGAGCTTGTCGGCATCGCCGCTCCCGAGCGCGTATATAAGTCTTATCCCCACGAGCTTTCGGGCGGTATGAGACAGCGTGTAATGATATCCATGGCGCTTGCGTGCAATCCCCGTCTTATTATCGCGGACGAGCCTACGACCGCTCTTGACGTTACTATTCAGGCACAGATACTTGACTTGTTCCGCGACCTGAAAAAGAAGATCGACGGCTCT
>JAFTKY010000049.1 GCA_017453005.1 Clostridia bacterium
CAGCAGTGAGGTCTACGGATATTTTGAGTGCATGGGTGCCGACGTCCCTATATCGGGTATTGCAGGCGACCAGCAGGCGGCGCTTTTCGGTCAATGCTGCTTTGAGAAGGGAAGCGCGAAGAATACCTACGGCACGGGTTGCTTCCTTTTGGCGCACACGGGTGAGCAGGCAGTCCACCGTCACATCGGACTTTTGACTACCATAGCCGCGGGTGAGCGTGGCAGACCTATTGAATACGCCCTTGAGGGAAGTGTGTTCGTGGGCGGTGCGGTAGTGCGTTGGCTTCGCGACGAATTAAAGCTGATAGGCAGTGCGTCGGAGAGCGAGAGCTGTGCTATGCAGGTAGAAAACAGCGGCGGCGTATATCTCGTGCCCGCGTTTGCGGGACTTGGCGCGCCGTATTGGGATATGCACGCAAGAGGCAATATAGTCGGTCTTACGGCGGGCTCGGGTAAAAATCATATTATCCGCGCGGCTCTTGAAGCAATAGCATATCAGACGGAGGACGTGCTCGCCGCAATGCGCGAGGATATGTCGCTCGTATGCGAGGGCTCGGAGATTACCTCCCTCAAGGTCGACGGAGGCGCGTCGGCAAACGGACTTCTTATGCAGATGCAGAGCGATTTTTCGCATATTGACGTGCTTCGCTCGGAGAACGCCGAGGCGACCGCTATGGGCGCGGCTTATCTTGCGGGGCTTGCGGTAGGCTTCTTTGGGGGCAGAGACGAGCTTAAGTCAAAGTCAGGTAAATGCAGAGCATACAAGCCTCAAATGGACGAAAAGGAACGCCGGGCTCACCTTGACGGCTGGCACCGTGCAGTAAAGGCATGCAGAGTGTTTTCGGAGGAATAAAATGAGTATTGAAATAAAGGATTTCAAGGTAAAGTCAAGCGATGGAATACATACTCTCGCGGGTGTTGTGTATATGCCCGAGGGTGAAGCAAAGGGGCTATTTCACATAGTTCACGGAATGACAGAGCATATAGCGAGATACGACAGATTTATGCGTGACGTGGCGAGTGAGGGATATATCTGCTTCGGCTACGATAATCTCGGTCACGGACATACGGCAAATGATGATTTTGAGCTTGGATATATTTCAAAAAAGAACGGCTGGGACCTTCTTTGCCGCGACGTAAAGGTGTTTTCGGACGCGGTGAGAGAGGAGCACGGCAAAAGCCTTCCGTATATCCTCATGGGACACAGCATGGGCTCGTTTATTGCACGTCTTGCGGCTGAAAAATATGTCAGCCCCGACAAGCTCGTAATAATGGGCACGGGCGGTGCAAACCCGGCGGCAGGCGCGGGACTTGCCGTTATCGGTATGATAAAGCTTTTCTGCGGTGACAGACATTTCTCCCCCCTCGTTGATAACCTCGCGTTTGGAAGCTACAACAAAAAATTCGGCGGCGGAACGCCCGCAGACCCAAAGCCATGGCTGACGAATGACGAAGAAATACGGGCGAAATATTACGCGGACAAATACTGTACCTTTAATTTCACGGTATCCGCGATGGGAGACCTTATCCGCGTCATGAAGTATTCCAACCGCGGTGCGTGGTACAAAAATCTGCGCCGTGATTTGCCCGTGCTTTTGGTCTCGGGCGAGGACGACCCCGTCGGAAATTACGGAAAGGGAATAGTTGAGGTCGCGCAAAAGCTCAAGGCACAAGGGCTTGACGCCGAGTATATACTCTACAAGGGCGCGCGCCACGAAATTCTCAATGATTTTACGTATGAAAGCGTGAAAACGGACATTCTTAAATTTCTTTAAGTAATAAAAAAACCGTTGCAAAAACGCACAAAATATAGTATAATAAACGCATAGATAAAGCACAAGGAGATACATATGCTTGAAATAAGAAATTTAACCAAGGTATACCGTTCAAAAACGGGCGAATCCGTTCGCGCGCTTGATAACGTAAGCGTGTCCTTCCCCGAGTCGGGAATGGTGTTTATTCTCGGTAAATCGGGAAGCGGTAAGTCGACCCTGCTCAACGTCATGGGCGGTCTTGACAGCTATGACAGCGGAGAATTTATCATCAAGGGCAAGTCCTCAAAGAACTTTATGGGCTCGGATTTTGACGCGTACAGAAATACGTTCATAGGCTTCATCTTCCAGGAATATAACATTCTCGACGATTTTACGGTCGGCGCAAATATCGCTCTGGCGCTTGAGCTTCAGGGCAAAAAGGCAACGCCCGAGAAGATAAACGGCATACTCTCGCAGGTTGACCTGGTCAACTACGCAAAGCGTAAGCCCAACGAGCTTTCGGGAGGTCAGAAGCAGAGAGTTGCTATTGCAAGAGCACTCGTCAAGGAGCCGCAGATAATCATGGCGGATGAGCCGACGGGCGCGCTTGACTCAAATACGGGTAAGGCGATATTCGACACGCTCAAAAAGCTCTCGGAGGAGAAGCTCGTCCTTATCGTGTCCCACGACCGCGACTTTGCAGAAAAATACGCGGACAGAATTATTGAGCTTGCAGACGGAAAAATTATTTCCGACGTAACAAAGCACGAGCACGAAAGCCAGAAGATAAGCGAGGGAATTGATAAGATAAGCGGACAGATACTCCGTATCAAGGGCGGATACAAGCTCACGGAGACTGACCTTAAGATGATCAACGAGTATCTTGCGCAGAACAGTGAGGACGTAATTCTCTCAAGCGACGGCAGGGTAAACAGTGAGCTTCGCTCTGCGGCGGGTATCACCGAGCAGGGCAATATGTCCGTATTTGAGGGTACGGAGCCCGAGCGTGACGTGAAGCTCAGGACATACGAGAAAAAGGACTCCAAGTTCATTCGCTCGCGCCTGCCCATGAAGAACGCGGTGCGCATGGGTGCGAGCGGCTTGAAGCACAAGAAATTCCGTCTCGTCATGACGATATTCCTGTCGCTTATCGCGTTCGTAATGTTCGGCTTTGCGGACACTATGGCGGCGTATCAGAAGATAACCGCAACGACGGACTCCATCATTGATTCCAACATAAAGAACGCGTCCGTCACACTCGGCGTACGCCACACAAGTCAGTACGGCGACAGCGAGCCTTATACATACTATAACAGTGCGTACCTCAACGAAGAGGATATTGAATGGCTCAGCAAGGAAACAGGACTTAATTTCGTTCCCGTTTACACGGGTGACATCTGGTCGGGTGGCTTCTCGGTATCGAACCTTATGACAACCTATGACCATAACACGGTTTACTCGGGCAAGATACACGGTCTCGTAGGTCTTACCGAAAGCGAGATGTCAAGCACGGGCTTTTCTATCACGGGACGTATGCCCCAAAAGGCGGGGGAGATAGCTATTACCGAGCTGCTTTACCGTCAGTTTAACCATTACGGCTTCAACAATTCCAACTTTGACGAGACGGTTGCGGCGGGTAGTCTTACTATGGATGCAGACTCTCAGAATTCCATTATCGGCA
>JAFTKY010000050.1 GCA_017453005.1 Clostridia bacterium
AAAAACGAATATGCGGATGTGGCGGAATTGGCAGACGCGCTGGATTCAGGTTCCAGTGAAAGCAATTTCATATGGGTTCAAGTCCCTTCATCCGCACCAAACACAAAAGGCACCGTTTCGTTGCCTGTTGTGTTTGGGGCGGATGAAGGGCAACACCGAATTCATCACGTAAAATTCGCAGAATTTTACGTAAAGGTTCAAGTCCCGTCCTCACTAACGCAGATTACTCTCCCACACGTGCCTTTTGTGTTTGGTGCGGATGAAGGGTAACACAGAATTCATTACGTAAAATTCGCAAATTTTCTTGAGTATCAAATTCTACGTCTATATTTTTTTAAAAAACTCTTGATATATCTCCCAAAATATGTTAAAATGTAATTCAGCGAACCTAAAATAATCAGTCGTCCTACGACGGCGGAACGGAGTTCAAAATGGCTATTGAAAATTCTTACAAAATCAGAACCAAGAACAGAAATCTTTTTCTCAGAGTATCCAAGGGACATTTTATGAAATCCAACGGTCATATGAATTATTACATTGACGTAACTATGCAAAAATGCAGACTGTCAGAGGCGCGCGCGGTCGCAGAAGAGCTGGTATCCCACTGTGACAGTAACATGATAATTGATACGATTCTTTGCCTTGACGAAACGCAAGTCATCGCCACCTGTATGTCGGAAAAGCTTACAAGCTCGGGATTTATGAATCTTAACGCAAATAAGACGATATATATACTTACCCCCGAAAAAATCTCGGCAGGACGCTTTATTTTCCGCGATGAATCCGTGCCCATGATTGCAGGCAAAAACGTTCTGATACTCACTTCCTCCGTTGCAACGGGAAGAACGACAAGCGTGGCAATGGATGCAGTGAAATATTACGGCGGCACTGTTTCCGGTCTCGCGTCTATCTATTCGGCAGTTAATGAATGCTGCGGTGTTCCCGTTTACTCCGTATTCGACGCAAACGACCTCGATGGCTACTACTGTGTACCGCCGCACGAATGTCCTCTTTGCAAGGAAGGCAAAAACATTGACGGTGTAGTAACCAGCTACGGATTTTCAGGTAATAATGCGTAATCAAAGCAGAGCACAAAAGGAGGCATTTGCCTCCTTTTTGTGTTGCTTGAGTTCGTCCAACCCGGATAATAATAAACCTTACCCGAAAATATTGCCAACGGTTCAGTGTTGACTTTTTTGTATATATATGATATAATTATTCGGCTATTATGCAAAAATATATGTAATATGATTTGAAAACACACAGAAAGGAAATATAAAATGGCTTTTTTCTTACACGGTGTTCACACACCTCATAGAAAAAACACCGCTGATCAACCCGCCGCACGCATGACGGAAGTCAAAACCGTCACCATTCCCATGTCAATGCATATCGGTGCTCCCGCATCCCCTATCGTAAAGGTTGGTGATACCGTGCAGGTCGGCACAAAAATAGCTGACAGCGTCGGCAGAGTATCCTTACCGATACACGCGAGCGTTTCCGGAAAGGTAACGAAAATTTCGAATATTTTGTTATCAAACGGAAGCACCGTACCCGCAATAACCATTGAATCAGACGGGGAGATGACTCCCCTTTCGTCTGTCTGCGCCCCCACGGTAAACACCCGAGAGGACCTGATACAAGCTATCCATGACAGTGGCGTGGTTGGCCTCGGCGGTGCAGGATTTCCCACGCACGTAAAATTCAATATTGACCCTCAAAGACTTGAGGAATTGATCATCAACGGCGCCGAGTGCGAGCCGTACATTACCAGCGATTCTTTTACGATGGTTGAGAGAGCCGACGATATGGAGTATGCGTTGCGGACACTGCAGCAGCATTTCTCCATCAAGCGCATAATCATTGGCGTTGAGAGCAATAAAAAGAAGGCTATCGCATCAATGCAGGCTATGGCTGACCGTATGGACGGAGTTGAGGTAAAGGTCCTTCCCTCCGTATATCCTCAGGGCGGCGAAAAGGTGCTGGTATATCACACCACGAAAAAGGTCATACCTACGGGCAAGCTTCCCATAGACGTCGGATGTATCGTTTGCAACTGTACCACGGTAGCCGCTATTGGAAATTATTTGAAAACCGGTATGCCACTTGTGAAAAAGTGCGTTACTGTTGACGGCGGCTCTGTAAGCCGTCCTCAAAACGTGATAGTTCCTATCGGAACGTCTGTAAGTGACGTATTTGACTTCTGCGGAGGATTTACCTCCGAGCCCTACAAAGTTCTTTACGGCGGCCCTATGATGGGTGTTTCCGTTCCCAACCTCAGCGCGCCGATCCTTAAGAACACAAACGCTGTGCTGGCTCTTTCCGAAAAGGAGGCGAGGCTTCCCAAAACGACCGCTTGTATCCGTTGCGGTGCTTGTACGAATGCCTGTCCCTTTGGACTTGCCCCCGCCCAGATCATGCGCGCTTACAACAAAAAAGATACCGATATGCTGAAAAAGCTGTCCGTGGACACCTGTATGCTGTGCGGTTGCTGCAGCTTTACCTGTCCCGCACACCTTCCGCTCGTCCAGACCAACGCTCTTTCCAAGCAATTATTAAGAGATGAAAAAGCAAAGGAGGAAGCAAAGAATGGATAATATGCTGCACGTATCGTCATCTCCGCACATTCACAGCGGCAAAACCACGCAGTCTATCATGCGCGACGTTCTGATAGCTCTGCTTCCCGCAACGGTTGCTGGCACGGTTATTTTCGGATGGCGCTCACTGCTTGTGGTCGCGGTCTGCGTTGCGTCCTGTATTCTCCTTGAGGCACTCTTTAATCTTATTACAAAAAAGGAACAGACCGTGGGGGATCTGAGTGCGGCAGTTACGGGTCTGCTTTTGGGACTTAACCTGCCCGTAAACATTCCTATCTGGCAATGCGTGATAGGCTGCATATTTGCGATCCTTCTTGTAAAATGTCTGTTCGGCGGCATTGGCAACAATTTAGTCAACCCCGCCATTACCGCAAGAGTCTTTATGCTCGTCTCGTTTGGAAGCATGGCAGTTCAGGCTACTCCTACTATTGTGGACACTGTCTCGGGCGCAACTCCTCTCGTTGAAATCGCGAACGGAAATTCCCCAAGCCTTACGGACCTGTTTTTAGGTACCACGGGCGGAGCGATAGGCGAGACCTGCGCTTTGGCTCTTTTGATAGGATTTGCATATCTTTTGATACGCCGCGTTATTACGTGGCACATCCCCGTGTCCTTCGTCGGAAGCGTATTCCTGCTTTCATTCTTTATGGAAGGCTTTGACTTTTCCGCTGCCCTCTCGCTTATACTCTCCGGAGGACTTCTCATCGGTGCGATATTCATGGCAACCGACTACGTAACGTCTCCCTCCACGAGCGCGGGCAAGCTCATATTCGGTCTTGGAGCAGGTCTGCTTACGTTCGTAATACGCTATTTCAGCGTTTACCCCGAGGGCGTCTCCTTTGCTATTCTCTTTATGAATATATTAAATCCCTACATTGAAAAGCTGACAGCACGAAAGATTTTTGGAGGACCAAGGGCATGAAAAGATCCATAAAAAGCATTTCCGTGCTGGTCTGTATATGCGCAACTGTCGCTGTGCTTTTAGCTATGACAAATTATCTCACAGCGCCTATTATCCAAAAAACCGAACAGGAAAACGCCTCTGCGGCGTTGCTTGAGGTCCTTCCCGACGGAGGCAGCTTTGAGCTTGTAGATACAAGCGCGTACACGTTGCCCTCAACAGTTTCCGAGGTATATAAGGCTGAAAACGGTGGCTACGTCGTAAAGCTGAGCACAACGGGTTATTCCGCGGGAATGGTGATCATGTGCGGAATTTCAGCCGACGGCAGAGTTGTCGGCACTAAGCTTATCGCGTCCGCTGAAACGCCCGCCATCGGAGGCACCGCTGCGGATACCTTCGCAGGCTCGGTTGTCGGCAAGGACGTTGAGAGTGTTGACGGAGTGGATACGATTGCGGGAGCTACAAAAACCACCGCCGCATACCGCTCAGCCGTCAAGGACGCCTTGAACACAGTCATTATTCTCGGCGGAGGCTCCGTGGACATTCGCACCGAGGAGGAGATCCTTGCGGATAATCTCTCAAGCGCGCTTCCCTCGGCAAACGGGGAGTTTGACAAGTATTTCTTCGTAGAAGTACTCGACGGCGTTGATGCCATCTACACGGCAAATAATAATTCAGGCGCCGTTTGCGTTATCGGAGAGAAATTCATAGCAGTCGACACTGACGCCAAGGTGCTCAGCGAATGCTCGGACGCTGAGGCACAAGCGGTCAGGAGTGCCATTGAAAAGATAAGCTCTACCGTGATCACGGATATTGATCTGACGGCGTATGAGGGGCTTCCAAAGCAGCTCATCAGCGCAAAAATAACTGCTACCGGAAATTATATTATTGAAATCAAGGCTGCCGGATACGGTATCGCAGGCGGCAACGAATATCATCCCGCCTCGGGTAAGTATATTGAAATACGCGTGTCTCTGAGTGCAGACGGCAGGATAATCGACTGTCTGACGCTTTCCGAGGAGGAGACTGATGGGATAGGCTCTGCCTGTGCCGACGAGAGGTTCTACGGTCAGTTTGACGGCAAGACCGAGGAGAACTACGACGACATAGACGCTATAAGCGGAGCAACTATAACCACTGACGGCTATAAGAAGGCAATACTCCGTGCCTTTGAGTGCGTAAAAATTTTTGAAGGGGGCGAAAAATAATGAAAAAGAATAACGGTTTTTCCGTGCTTATGAACGGTATTATTAAAGAAAACCCCGTTTTTGTGCTTATTCTCGGAACCTGCCCCACCCTCGCAACTACGACAAACGTTTTCGGAGCGTTTGGCATGGGTATTTCAACGCTGATAGTTCTGATATGCTCAAATATTCTGATCTCGCTTCTTCGCAAGGTCATTCCCGATAACGTGCGTATTCCCTGCTACATTGTAATTATCGCAGGATTTGTAACCATCGTGCAGATGGTAGTTCACGCGTTCTTCCCCGCGCTCTACGATATGCTGGGCGTCTATCTGGCACTTATCGTCGTAAACTGCATTATCCTCGGAAGAGCCGAGATGTTTGCAAGCAAGAACTCGGTCGGAAGGTCTGCGCTTGACGGCTTGGGAATGGGCATCGGATTCACCCTTGCACTCTGTTCTATCGCGGTAATACGCGAGGTGCTTGGTGCCGCAAGCTTTGCGGGTATTGCTATCCCCTTCCTTGCGGACTACAAGATAGACTTTTTGGTCAAGGCACCCGGAGGCATGGTTGTATACGGACTGCTGATCGCTCTCGTCAGCGCGCTGACATTTGGCAAGAGTCCCAAGAAAAAGGAATTTTCCTGCGCGGGCTGTCCCGGTGCAAAGCTTTGCGGCTCGGCTGCCTGCCACGGGGAAAAGCATGAAGAAAAGGAGGAGAAGTAAATGGAAGGATTTAAAGGTCTTGTCGTTATTCTTTTGTCCTCTGTGCTCGTCAACAACTACGTGCTCAGTCGCTTTCTTGGAATATGCCCGTTTCTCGGCGTATCAAAAAAGCTTAATCAAGCCGTAGGTATGGGCGTTTCGGTCACGGTAGTAATGCTTCTTGCAACACTTGCAACGTGGCCTATCCAGCATCTCGTTCTTGATAAGTTCGGGCTTGGATACCTTCAAACAATCGTTTTCATTCTTATTATAGCGTCCCTTGTACAGATACTTGAGATAGTCCTGAAAAGATTTTCCCCCGCTCTGCACCAGGGTCTCGGAGTTTATCTGCCTCTCATAACCACAAACTGCGCAGTTCTCGGCGTGGCGATAAACAACATCAACGATAAATTTACCTTCGTTCAGTCACTCGTCAGCTCCCTTGGATGCGGACTTGGTTTTCTGCTCGCCATGGTACTGTTTTCGGGCTTGCGCTCCCGTATTGACGAATCGGAGGTTCCAAAGAGCTTCCGCGGAGTTGCAATTACGTTGATTGCGGCGTCCTTCATCTCCCTTGCATTCATGGGACTTGCGGGAATCGTCGACAACCTCTTTGCGTAAGGAGGTGCTCTGATATGTTAACAGATATATTATCCGCCCTTGCCGTAGTCGTATCGGTCGGTCTGTTTTTGGGAATACTTCTCGCTCTCTTTATTCATTTTTTGGGAATCCGGGAGGATGAAAAAACAAAGAAGATAAGAGACGCGCTTCCCGGAATCAACTGCGGTGCGTGTGGCTTCAAGGGCTGCAACGATTACGCCGAAGCACTCTCCAAGGGAAATGCAAAGCCCAATCTCTGTATCCCCGGAGCAGAGGCGACGGCAAAGGAGCTTGGCGAGATACTCGGCGTTGAGGTTGAACAGACCAAGGATTTCATTGCGTTCGTGCACTGTAACGGCACTTGTGACGTAACGTCAACCACGGCGATATACGACGGAGTTGACACCTGTCGCGGACGCTCCATGATATACGGAGGTCCGAAAAGCTGCAGATACGGGTGTCTCGGATGCGGAGACTGTGCCAAGGTCTGCGTCTCGGACGCGATCTGCATTGTTGACGGCATCGCAAGGGTAAATACCGACCGTTGCGTTGGCTGTGGAATGTGTGCTAAGGCATGTCCCAAAAATATTATCTCTATGATCCCTCAGCATGCGGCTACTGCCGTGTTCTGCTGCAACAAGGACAAGGGCGCTGATGCAATAAAGGTATGCAAAAGAGCTTGTATCGCGTGCAGAAAATGCGTTAAAGCCTGCCCCTCCGAGGCGATCTCCATCGTAGACAACTGCGCTGTGATCGACTATACCAAATGTACGGAATGCGGCTTGTGCGCAGAGGTATGCCCCACGGGCTGTCTCCAAAAGGTATGCTTCCCTGACCTGCCCGATAATTTCAGTCTGAACTGACGGTGCACGGGCTTATATGAAAAAGGTCAATAAATCCTCGCCCGATACGCAAGGTGTCAGGCGAACAACAAGAAACGATATTATTCTTATAGCCGCGCTGTTGACGCTCATTCTTCTGTCCGCTTTGGCAGTGCTTCTGTTCAGAACGGAGGGAGACACGGTGATTGTCAGCGTTGACGGCAACAATTACGGTGAATATCCGCTGAATACGGACGCTGAAATTGAAATAAAAAACGGCGACGGCTATAACGTGTTGGTCATAAAGGACGGCGAGGCTTACGTACGGGACGCAAGCTGCCCCGACGGAATATGCTCCTCACACCGTCCTATCAGATACAACGGTCAGAGTATTGTCTGCTTGCCGAACAAGGTGGTCATTGAGATACGCTCGCAGGACCAAAAGCAACCCGATATTATTGCTTAAAGGAGACGGATGTGAAAAACAGTCATACCAGAACAAAAAAAGTGGCATTCGTCGGGGTCTGTGCGTCACTCGCACTTTTGCTATCCTACGTGGAGTTTTTATTGCCGCCGATTTTTGCCGCAGTTCCCGGCATCAAGATAGGGCTTCCAAACGTGGTGATACTGTACGTGCTGTACTCTCTCGGTGCAAAGCACGCGATAGCAGTTTCATTTATACGGATCTTCATTTCAGCCATGCTGTTTGGAAACGCCATGACGCTTGCGTACAGCGTAGCGGGCGCGGTCCTCAGCCTTTTAGTTATGATAATACTAAAGAAAATCGATAAATTTTCAGCGGTAGGTGTCAGCGTAGCCGGCGGAGTATCGCATAATCTTGGTCAGATATTGGTCGCCGTACTGCTTCTTGATACGCCTCAAATAGGCTATTATATGATCGTATTGGCGGTAACTGGCACAGTGTCCGGCATTCTTGTCGGATTATGCGGTGCAATTTTAATAAACCGTCTGCCAATCAATAAATTTTTCCGGACATAATTATATTTTTGCAGGGGCAAAATAAAACAAAAAAAGGAAATTAAATTATGAAAAAGATAATTTTTATTCTTATGGCATCCATTATGGTGCTTTCCCTTTTCGCTCTCGTGTCCTGCAACGGTAATAGCTCCACCGAAAACGGAGATGAAAAGCTCAAGCTTGGCCTTGGCGTTTATACAGAGACAAAGGCGTCCGACGCTACCGAGGACAAAAACGGTCAGGGACAGGCGACTGTTACCGTTGCCGCAGTTTTAGTTGATGATGACGGCAAGGTCGTAAAGGCTTTCATTGACTGTGCCGACAGTACAGTCAGCTACACCTACGAGGGCAAGGCTATTGCCAACTCCTCGTTTAAGACAAAGTACGAGGCAGGCCGCGACTACGGAATGACCAATCCCCTTTACGGCGGAACGTCCACCAAGGAGTGGTATGAGCAGGCTGATATATTCTGCGGTCTCGTCGTAGGCAAGACCGCGGCGGAGATCAAGGCTCTCGTCGCTGACGGCTCAAAGGGTAACGACGAGGTAATTGGTGCGGGCTGTACTATTATGGTCGAGGACTTCGTAAAGGCTATTGACAAGGCGATCGCAAACGCTACGGCTTCAAATGCTACGAAGAACGATCCCCTTCGTATAGGCACGTCTACTACACAGACCACCAAGGACGCAACCGACGAGGTAAACGGCTCAAACAAGGTCGAGAGCACGTTTGTTGCGGCCGCAATAAATGCAGACGGCAAGATAGTTGCTATGAGTAGCGATTGCGTTGAGGTATCCTTCTCCTTTGACGAAATCGGCGCGTCAACCTTTAATACCTCCAAAGCAGTTCTCTCCAAAAAGGAGCAGGGCTCAAATTACGGCATGACAAATCCCCTTTACGGCGGAACGTCCACCAAGGAATGGTTTGAGCAGGCTGCTGTCTTTGATGCAGCTTGTATTGGAAAGACGGTGTCTGAGATATCCTCTCTTATTGGTGACGACGGCAAGGGCAATTCCGACCTTCAGTCCGCAGGCTGTACCATATCCGTCAGCGGATTTGTCAAGGCGGCTGAAAAGCTGAAATAAATTTTGACGTAGCAAGGGAGGAGCCTCTCCCTTGTTACATATATGGAGATATCAATGAAGAAGAAAAAGCTGATATCCGTGGCTTTGCTGGTATGTATGCTGTTACCCTCCTTGCTGCTTACCTCTTGCAAGGAGCAAAAAAACAAATACGTCGCGCATTCGTTTGACTATTTTGATACAGCAACGGCAATCACGGGATATGAGAATGACGAGGAGCAATTTAACAGGATAAGTAATGAGATCCTTGCTCTCTTGGAGGAATACCACAAGCTGTTTACCATTTACCACCGCTTTGAGGGAATGGAAAATTTATGTACGGTAAACGAGCTTGAGGACGGTGCTCACCGCACGGTGACAGTTGACGGCAGGATAATAGATCTGCTTTTGTATGCCAAAGAAATGTATCGGGTAACGAACGGTCGTATCAATATCGCCATGGGAAGCGTGCTTTCCATCTGGCACGAATACCGCACAAGCGGTCTTGACGCACCGTGGGAAGCAGAGCTTCCTCCCATGGAGCTGTTGGAGGAGGCGGCACAGCATACCGATATAAATGATCTGATAATAGACGAGGAAAATTCAACGGTATTTATTGCCGACCCGAAAATGACGTTGGACGTTGGAGCCATTGCCAAGGGCTATGCCGTGGAAATGGTGGCGCGCGCTCTTGAAGGACGCGGCATCTCGGGATACGTTATCAACGTAGGCGGCAACGTGCGGGCGGTAGGAGCAAAGCCTGACGGCGAAAAATGGTTGGTTGGAATTGAAAATTCTGATACGGAGTCCAATAAGGCTTACCTTGCGTACCTGCTTTTGGAGGGTGAATCCGTCGTGACGAGCGGATCGTACCAAAGATATTACACAGTTGACGGCAAGAATTATCATCATATCATTGACACGCAAACGCTTATGCCTGCCGAGGGGTATATTTCTATATCCGTCGTATGTAAAAATTCAGCGGAGGGAGACGCCCTTTCAACGGCATTGTTTTGTATGTCTCCGGACGAGGGACTTGCCTTGGTTGAAGGTCTTTCCGACGTGGAGGCATTCTGGGTCATGAGCGACGGCTCAACGCATTCCTCAAGCGGATTTCCCAAATATACCACGCAGCCTTAATATGAAAAGAGCACCTCGGCGCACCTGCCGTATAGCAGGTGCGCAGTTATGATCGCCTGCGCGAGTTTACAGTTATGATCGGCTACGCCAAGTTATGATGTGCCTTTGGCACAGTTTCAGGTAACAGAGCGATCATATCATAACGTTTGAAAAGCAAACTCATAACGGCGAGCGAAAGCGAGCCTCATAACTCATAACTAAAAATAGCTTCTGTGACCACAGAAGCAGTGCTTGCCAAGACAAAAAGGACGAGGAATTTTAGTAATTCCTCGTCCTTTTTGTCGGTAGATATATTCAATTTCATACTGATCCACCTCAAACACCTCGTAGAGTGCCCGGTGTATATCTATAGTTTTTACCCTGCCGTGAGCCACATAACAAGCTTTACTGCGGCGGTGATAATCAAAAATATATTCATACCGTCGAGAACGTAATTTATAATTCGTACGCTCTTGTACTCGGACCTTCTGTTTTTTACAGTGAATATCAGACATATACTGTGCGTTATTATTATGCACACCGGAATCAAAAAAAGGTAAAGAAGCATTGCGCCGTATATAAGCACGAATATCATTCCCATCGCGCCGTATTCCTCCGACGAGCCTTGGTCTTCCGGCAGCATATCAAGCGGGCTTCCCGACCATATCCCTATTATGAGATTAAGCCCGATAAAGACAAGTATAGAGATAATAACGGTCGATACGATCCCCTTGCGCTTCATAATGTCACCTCCGTTTTTTTCATTATATCACAAATTCGTATATATGTCAAATAAATAAGAGGGGCAGCCCCTCTTATTTTTTAAAAATACCAAACAGCCCCTTTTTCTCGTAGGGCTCTTTGGTTATACCAAGACACGTATATCCCGTCTCTGCTATGACCTCTGCAAGCCTTCCCTCGTCTATGTCGCCCTCGCAGATTATTACCGTTTCCTTTTTCGTATGCGACGAGGTGACCTTTTTTACGTCGAATGCCTTGCGGATCTCGTCGTTGACGTGCGCCTCACACATTCCGCACATCATACCGTCTATTTTAAGTGTTATTTTCTGCATTTTCCCTCTCCTTAATTTTGGTTAGTTTTAACTAACTTTTTTATAAGTATATCACGACCGCCCGCTCTTGTCAAGAATTTTTTGTCAATTCCCTCGAGAGAATTTTCGAAAACATACATGCTGCAGAGACGAGCACGCCGATACCGTTTCCCGTTCTCAGAAGGATATAGACGGACAAGGTCCACAAGGTCACCGCGGCAAGTGCGGTGCTTACAGTCTGCGCCCTTTGAGCCGTATGTACGTCGCCAAATTGCGATATTGCGGACACCATCATGCGCCCTCCGTCTAGGCTTTCTACGGGCAAAAGATTCAAAAAGGCCTGCAAAAGCGACACCGAAATAAACAGATACAATGCGGAAATAATCCCCTCCCCGCTCCCGTCAAGAATACTTATAGCATCACTTATCGCAAGGCTTGTGGGTATGCTCTCCCCTTTGGACAGAAAAATCAGCAAGGCGGCGGCAAGAGCAGAAATCAAATTGAATATCGGACCGCACGCACAGAGGAAAAACTCTTTTCTATACGGCATGTTTTCATCCGCGGGATATATCCTCGCCCCCGCAAAGCCTAGACGAAGCTCCGATAGCTCTATGTGCATAAATTTAGCGGCGCATATATGCCCAAGCTCGTGTATCAGGGCGCACAACAGGCAGATAATTCCCGCCTGCCTGTTGTCGGAGAACAGCACACCGCACACCGCAAGCCATCCGTCAGGGCCTATACTTATTTTCACGCTAACACCTCGCAAAAAACTTATGTATAATAATATGCCGGATTGCGATAAAATATATTAAAATTTTACTATTTGGCTTGACAATCAATTTCCCACAAGATATAATAAATGTAATATATAATTAAAGGACACAAAAAAATCATGGTTTTGGAAACGATCAAGGGCGGGCTTAACAAGGCTCCCGAGGAAAGCAATAACAATCAGGACGCAGTAATTGCGGTTGAAGAATACAGAGAGGTGCTTTGCGAGATAGGAAACGCCATAGAGCTTGGCGGATATAACGCCGTATCTCAGATAGTGGGTTTCCTTCTCTCCGAGGACCCGACGCACGTCGCAAATTACGGCAACGCAAGAAATCTTATAGGCAAGATAGACCGCGACACTCTCCTCGAGGATATGGTGAAATATTATCTTAAAAAGGACGAAAATGAAAATAATTAAAAATAATTCCTACGAGCTTATACTGTCGGACGGAAGCCATGCTCTGCGTGATTGCGTTTTGGCTCTCGGCAATTTTGACGGGGTGCATATAGCCCACGCTGCCCTGCTTGATAAGGCAAAGGAGCTGAGGGCAGGTATCGGCGCGTCGCAGGTCGGTGTCTGGTGCTTTGGACAAAATCCGATGGAATTTTTCTCGCACACGCCACCGCAGGGTATACTCACGAAAGAAGAAAAAATAAAGATTTTTTTTGAGTGCGGCATGGATTTTGTCGTAATCGGAGACTTCGCGGAATTCAGGAATACAGATGCGACAGACTTTGTAAAGGACCACCTTATTGGAGAGCTTTCGTGCGTTGGCACGGTATGTGGCTACAATTTCAAATTTGGCAAGGGACGCACGGGTGAGCCTGCGCTTTTGCGGGATATCTTCGGCGAGGACAGATGCCTTGTAGTTGACAGAATACAGCTTGACGGCGTGACCGTCAGCTCGACGAAAATTCGTGAGCTTATCCTCAGCGGAGACATGGTATCCGCACGTAAATTTCTCGGCAGACCTTATTATATAAGCTCTCCCGTCACTCAGGGGAAACGGCTCGGGCGCACGCTCGGATTTCCTACTACCAATCAGTATTTTCCCAAAAATCATATCATTCCCAAGCGAGGAATATACGCAACCGTATGCACGACGGAGGACGGCAAAAGATATATCGGCGTATCCAACGTGGGCATCCGTCCCACGATAACCGACGGCACGGACACGCACAGAATAAACTGCGAGACCTATATCGTAGATTTCGAGGGCGACGTTTACGGTCAAAGCCTCAAGGTCGAGTTTTACAAGCTTCTCCGCGACGAAAGAAAATTCAACTCGGTAGACGAGCTGAAGAGTGCAATAGAGCGCGACGCCGCGGCATCCGTCACCTTCTTTGATAATATGGAGGTGGGGCTATGAAAATAAAAAGGCTTCTTGCTTTTTCGGCAGCGTTCATTCTCTGCCTTTGTACTCTGCTTCCCTGCTTAGCTGTCCCCGCACGCGCTGAGGATTTCGGACTTCCCGAGCCTCCCGAGCTCGAGGGTGTGGGTGCAGTGTACTTTTACAATATTACGTCAGACAAGGTGATAAAGGCTGAAAACGAAACGCTTGAGGTCAACACCTCAACGAGCGCGAAGGTCATGATGGGACTGCTCGCCTGCGAAAAGCTGGGCAACAGGCTCGGTGACCATATCCAGGTCACAAAGGAGATGCTTGAGGGTGTGAGCGGCGTTCAGTACGGCTTTCTGACGGGACAGAGCGTGCTTATTTCTGACCTGCTTTACGCGGCTATCTGCGGCAGCTACAATGACGCGGCTTATATCGTTGCGTATGCTGTCAGCGGGGGCGTGGAAAACTTCGTAACCCTTATGAACAAACGCGCTCACGAGCTTGGCGCGACAAAGACCTACTATACCAATCCCATAGGCTACCCCGATAACGCGTCTATGGTAACGACGGCAAGCGACACGGCAAAAATTGCTCTTGCGGCGTATGAAAATCAGCTTTATATGGAGATATGCTCTGCGTACAAGCTCCAAACGAGCGAGGGCGACGTGATATACAACAGAAATTATCTCGTTTGCTCTTATTCCACGTCAAAATACTATAACAAGGACTGTCTCGGTATGAACGCAGGCTACTCGGGCGAGGCGGGCGGTTGGAGTGTAATAACCGCGGCAGAGGACGGCGACCAGAAATATCTGTGTATTATTCTCGGCGGTGAGGAAAGCTCCGACGGAACGATATACGCCTACACAGCCGCCAACAAGCTTATTGACTGGGCGCTTGACGAATATGTGGTTTACAACGTATTCAAGAAGGGTAAGGAAATAGGTCTTATTGAGATAGGTCTTACGGGCATGGAGGAAAACAAGGCGTCATACGTGACTGCGTCTGACCTCAATATTTACATTCAAAAGGATATTCAGTATCACACGGAGCTTCTTGAGCCGAAAATAGACGTTCCGAGCAAGATAAACGCGCCCGTCTCTGCGGGTGACAAGGTTGGCGAGCTAAAGGTTTATTACGAGGGCAAATGCGTTGGAAAATGCGACCTTGTGCTGACCGAAAGCTACGAGCAAAATCCAATTCTTGCGGGAATAGACAAGGTGTCGGAATATCTGCAGAGCCGAGCGTTTATGATAGAACTCATAATCGCCGCAGTACTTAGTCCCTGCTAAATCATTTTCGTAAAGCACAAATATTCAAGTCATAAAT